>QIHS01000128.1 GCA_003229095.1 Woeseia sp.
GGTGTTTTTTCCCGCCCCAGCACGTCGAAGTCCACCCCCCATTTTTTCGCAAAGGCCAACGCCGCTTTTGTTGGCAAGCCCTTGTCGTCGAGCGCAATAGAAACAGGCGGTCCCTTCTGCGCAATATCACGGTCTTCCTGGCCGCAAGCAAGGGCCTCGACCAGCACTGCCAACCTGCGTGGACTCGCGAACGTTCTTATCTCGCCATGTTCAAGCCGGGCAAGCTTCATCCCATTGCGCACGCCAGACGCGAAAGCAGTCATCAGCCCGTGCAGCGCCTTCGGCGGCAACTCCTCAGTACCCACCTCGACCAGAAAGTCTGCTGCCTGCTCAGCCCTCATTTGCCGTCTACCTGTTTGCCGGCTGTTGCAAGCATTGGAAAACCGAGCGCCTCGCGGCTCGCGAAATAGGCCTCGCTAATGTTTCTGGCCATGCTGCGTATTCGAAGAATAAAGCGCTGCCGCTCACTGACCGAAATCGCCTGGCGCGCATCCAGCAGATTAAACGTATGTGAGGCGGTCAGCATCTGTTCGTAAGCGGGCAGCGCCAGGCCTGTTTCAACCAGGCGCAGGCTTTCTTTCTCGGCGTGATCGAAGGTGGCGAACAGCGCATCGACATCCGCCGCTTCAAAATTGTAGCGGGATTGCTCCACCTCGTTCTGGTGATAGACATCGCCATAGGTAATTCGGCCAAGCGGACCGTCCGTCCAGGTGATATCGAAAATACTCTCCACACCCTGCAGCGCCATTGCCAGCCGTTCCAGGCCATAAGTAATCTCGCCCGTAACCGGACGACAGGGCAATCCTCCGACCTGCTGGAAGTAAGTGAACTGGGTGATCTCCATGCCATCCAGCCAAACCTCCCAACCCAGCCCCCACGCGCCCAGGGTTGGCGACTCCCAGTTGTCTTCGACAAAGCGAATGTCGTGTGTGGTCGGGTCGATGCCGATCATGCGCAACGACTGCAGGTACTGGTCCTGGATGTCGTCCGGAGAGGGTTTGATTACCACCTGGTACTGATAATAGTGCTGCAGGCGAAAAGGGTTGTCTCCATAGCGCCCGTCGGTCGGTCGCCGGCAGGGCTGCACATACGCGGCGCTCCAGGGCTCGGGCCCAATAGCGCGCAGGAAGGTCGATGGGTGAAATGTGCCGGCACCCATTGGCATGTCGTAGGGTTGGGCAATTGTGCAGCCGCGATCAGCCCAAAACTGCTGCAGCGCCAGAATCAGCTCCTGAAAGGTCTGCATTTGAGCTTGGCTTCCTGTTCCAACGGTGAATTTGCAGCGTCACAGAGCCAAGCTCAGGGCTTGTCCGTGACGCTTAAGAGGCGCGCAGTATAACCGCTTATGGCGCTTTTGTGATCGTTGGCACTCACGCAGAAACGGCCATCTGACCTGCCACTGGCGCTCGCCAGGCTGACCAACAGGTGCATCTCTGGCATTTTTGCACTAACATGGTGCGGAGAGATGGGGCCATGCCCTAACATGGTGCAACCGCACATTGCGAAAAAGACATTTCGTCCTTTAAAAACAACAGCTTAGCAGCAGCAAAGCGGTGGCATGGTTGCTGCATTGAATGATCTAAAACGCAGCCAAAATGCGCAGACGATCTGCCCGACTGTTGAGGCCGGACCGCCCGCGTTGTGCTGTTGAATCTAAACCAGGATATTGGAGATAAGAGTTATGACCCCCGCAGACGTGATCGGCCTGATCAAGGAAAAAGAAGTCAAATTTATTGATTTTCGGTTTACGGATACCAAGGGCAAAGAGCAGCATGTGACCATCCCGGCCCGTCTCGCAGACGACGACCTGTTTGAAGAGGGCAAGATGTTCGACGGTTCCTCGATCTCCGGCTGGAAGGGCATCAACGAGTCGGACATGATTCTGATGCCGGATCCTGCCTCGGCTGTCATCGACATCTTTGCAGAAGACACGACCCTGAATTTGCGCTGCAATATTGTCGAGCCGACCACGATGCAGGGCTACGACCGCTGTCCGAGATCACTTGCGGACAGAGCCGAGGCCTACCTCAAATCCAGCGGCATTGCGGACCAGGCCTACTTCGGCCCCGAAAACGAATTTTTCGTTTTCGATGACGTTCGTTGGGGAGACTCGATGCAGGGTAGTTTCTATGCAGTGGATTCCAGCGAAGGCGCATGGAATACCGGCACCACTTATGCAGAAGGCAACTCCGGCCACCGGCCAACGGTAAAAGGCGGCTATTTTCCGGTACCACCCGTGGACTCGCTGCACGACATCCGCTCGGCCATGTGTCTTGGCATGGAAGAGATGGGCGTTGAAACTGAAGTGCATCACCATGAAGTTGGCACGGGTGGGCAGTGCGAAATTGGCGCGCTGTTCAATACGCTGGTGCGCAAGGCGGATGAAGTGCAGATATTTAAATATGTCGTGCACAACGTCGCGCATACTTACGGCAAGACAGCAACATTTATGCCCAAGCCACTCGTCAACGACAATGGCAGTGGCATGCACGTGCACCAGTCTTTGTTCAAAGACGGCAAGAATCTTTTTTCGGGAGACGGTTACGGCGGCCTGTCGGATACCGCGCTTTTCTACATCGGCGGCATCATCAAACATGCCAAGGCACTTAACGCATTTACAAATCCAGCGACCAACAGTTACAAACGACTGGTACCCGGATTCGAGGCGCCAACCATTCTTGCTTATTCTGCGCGTAACCGTTCTGCATCCATTCGTATTCCATACGTCGCAAACCCTAAGGGCCGGCGCGTAGAAGTTCGCTTTCCGGACTCCATGGCAAATCCCTACCTTGCCTTTGCAGCGATGATGCTGGCGGGCCTCGATGGAATACAGAACAAACTGCACCCCGGCGAGGCGATGGACAAAGATCTTTACGATCTGCCTCCGGAGGAAGAGAAGAACCTCGACCTGGTTGCGTTCTCGCTGGACGAGGCGCTGGCGGCGTTAGATGCTGATCGTGATTTCCTCAAAGCGGGCGATGTGTTCAGCGATGACCTGATCGACGCATACATTTCCCTGATGGAAGAGAGTGTGACGCGTTTACGCATGACCACGCATCCGGTCGAATTCGACATGTACTACAGCCTGTAGTTCGCTGCCGGTTTGCTGCGGAATGTGCGCAGCGCGCCGGCAACCGGGGGCCGCCACAGGCAACGGAAAAGGCAGAAAAATGTGACCAGGGCGGCACTTTCCCGATCTGTCACTGGTCAAACAAAGAGTTGCGCTGATATGCTGACCCAATGCTTATGCGAATATTTATTGCAACCGTTGCGGTTCTCCTTGCCGGTGTCGTCATGGCACAGGCTTACCGCTGGGTGGACGAGGACGGCCTCGTCCATTACTCAGACAAGCCACACGAAGGCGCCGAGGAGATTCATCTGCCCGGAACGAGCAACCCTAACCGGCGGTATATTCCGGCGTCCGTGGCAGTACAGCCTCAAAACAATCAGGAATTCGTGTCGTTTGAGTACGAGCTCATCGAGTTCCAGTCACCGGAAGCGGAAGAGACGCTTTGGAACATAGAGGGCGAGCTGCACGTATCTATTGTAATGCAACCGGTGCTACAGCCGGGCCATCAGCTGCGCATTTACCTGGATGGCGTGCCGCGAAACGTGACGACGACGAGTTTCAGCATAGACGAAGTCTTCCGTGGCGAACACACGATTCGGGCCGAGGTTCACGATCGGGCCGGTCGCTTTGTGGGACAGAGCGCATTGAACACGTTCTATGTACAGCAGAACAGCATCATTCGTCCGAATTAGACCCGGGAACATCCAAACCTGACAACACAAGCGGCGGCGGAGATCCACCGCGAACCGAACGGATTGTGGAACACCTGCATACGGGCGTTATCGTTCTCGACAACAATCTGTTAATCGAAACGCTGAATCCCGCAGCCGAAAACTTGCTCGGCATCAGTCTTGCTCGTGCCAGGAAACAACCCCTGTCGAAACTGCTCGGCGACGAGAATGACCTGCGAGACATTCTCAATCGTGTGCTTGCCAGCGGCGCGCCTTACGCAAACGAAATTCGACTGGCGGCGACAGACAGTCGCAGCGAGGAGCGCGTTGTCGATTGCCGCGTCTCAATGCTGCCGCGGGTAAACGAACCAGATTCTCTGCTGGTAGAAATGTCAGACGTTACGCGCCGCAGCAGGATCAGCCGGGAAAATGCACTGCTGATTCAACACGGTGCGGGCCGTCAGATGATTCGGCAGCTTGCACATGAAATCAAGAACCCCCTCGGCGGCTTGCGAGGAGCCGCTCAGCTTCTTGAGCGCCAGCTTGGGAAACCGGAGCTGAAAGAATATACCGACGTCATCATCAGCGAAGCGGATCGGCTCGCAGCATTGGTCGACACATTGCTGGGCCCGGGAGGACCACCCAACAAACAGTCGCTCAACGTTCACGAGTTGCTCGAATATGTTGTCCGCCTCGTCCGACCGGAGCTCGGCGATCATATACAGCTGTGCCGTGACTACGACCCCGGTCTGCCGGACATCCAGCTGGATCGCGACCAGATGGTGCAGGCATTCCTGAATCTCGTACGAAATGCGGTTATCGCGCTTGAAGGACAGGGCACCATCACGCTTCGCAGCCGTGCATTAATGAATTTCACAATCGGTGACCTACGCCACCCGGTAGTGGCAAGCATAGACATTGAAGACGATGGCCCCGGCATCCCGCAGGAATTGCAAAGTTCGATTTTCTATCCGCTGGTGACCAGCCGCGCAGATGGAACCGGCCTTGGATTGCCAACAGCACAGGAGCTCCTTAGCCGGCATGGTGGGCTGATTGAATTCGAAAGCCGGCCCGGGCGCACCGTTTTCCAGATCATCATACCGCTCGATGATTCGGAGCAGCTCGGTGGGTGAGCCGCTCAGGGTCTGGGTTGTTGACGATGATCACTCAGTGCGTTGGGTACTCGAAAAGGCATTGCACCAGGCGGACATGAAGGCGCAAACCTTCGAACGCGGCGAGCACTTACTGGATGCTCTTGCGGTTGAACAACCTGATGTTCTCATCACGGATGTGCGCATGCCGGGCATGGACGGAATGACCCTATTGGCAAGACTCAGCGAACGATATCCGCACCTGCCGATCATTGTCATTACCGCGCACACTGACCTCGAAAATGCGGTTGCCGCCTACCAGGGCGGGGCATTTGAATATTTACCAAAACCATTCGATGTTGATGAAGTCGTCGAGCTGGTCAGAAAAGCGGCAGGGGATCGTGGCTCTCCGAGCCTGAGAACAAGCGCGCAAGGAAAAAAAATACCGTCGCTGATCGGCAAGGCGCCGGCAATGCAGGACGTCTTTCGTTCCATCGGGCGTCTCGCGCGTTCCAGCATGACCGTATTGATTACCGGTGAATCGGGAACCGGCAAAGAGCTGGTCGCAAAAGCACTACACCAGCACAGTCCAAGGGCGGGCGGTCCGTTCGTCGCGCTAAACACCTCGGCTATCGCAGCCGAGCTTCTGGAATCGGAGCTGTTCGGCCACGAGCGCGGATCCTTTACCGGTGCAGATGCGCGGCGCATCGGCCGTTTCGAACAGGCCAACGGAGGAACGTTGTTTCTCGACGAAATCGGCGACATGTCACCAGCACTGCAAACCCGCTTGTTAAGGGTGCTGGCAGAAAGCGAGTTTTACCGTGTCGGCGGGCAGGCATCAATTAAAGTCGACGTTCGGGTCATTGCCGCCACCAATCAGGACCTGGCGCGGGCGGTGAAGGAGAAACGTTTTCGCGAAGACCTTTATCATCGACTGAACGTAATACGCATCAACACGCCGCCGCTGCGCCATCGCCGCCAGGACATTCCGGAGCTGCTGCAGCACTATCTCGCAGACGCGGGCAAAGAACTCGGCACGCAGGAAAAGTCACTCAGCAGTGAGGCAATGAGCATGTTGCAGGGTTACGACTGGCCGGGAAATGTACGTCAACTGGTCAATGCGACACGTCGCCTTACAGTAACGGCGCCGGGCGGCGTCATCACCGCCGTCGACATTCCTGAGGATCTGGGTGGACAGTTTCCCGGAAGCGGCGCACAGGCAGAATGGACACAAAGCCTTGCCTTCTGGGCCGAAGAAATCCTCAGGCAGGAAAAATCGGAGTCATTGGTCGACGCTGCATTGCCGGAGTTTGAAAAGACGCTTATCCGAATTGCATTGAATAAAGCCAAAGGCCATCGACAGCAAGCGGCAAAGATGCTCGGC
Source organism: Woeseia sp. (assembly GCA_003229095.1). Lineage (GTDB taxonomy): Bacteria > Pseudomonadota > Gammaproteobacteria > Steroidobacterales > Woeseiaceae > SZUA-117. The sequence continues at coordinate 6,217 of QIHS01000128.1, forward strand.
TGGGGCAGGAATACACTTACACGAAAAATTCGCTCTCTGAATCTCGACTAGGGACCGCAGTCCGGTTCGACAACTCGCAGATCTTTCAATGCAGCAAGAAGCG
>QIHS01000132.1 GCA_003229095.1 Woeseia sp.
GCGGCGGCGCTGAAGCCTCAAATAGCGCAGGCGCTGGTGCCCATTGCGGTTTATGGAAGGGCCTGTTTGCCGCAAACTCCTCCGGGGTTTGGTAGCTCAGCGAGCTGTGAGGCCGGTTTTGATTGTAATCGACCCGCCAGCCTTCAATGATCCTTTCCGCCTCGGCCAAAATGGTGAACCAGTTCAGGTTCAGGCATTCTTCACGAAACCGGCCATTGAAACTTTCGATATAGGCGTTCTGAGTCGGCTTGCCCGGATCGATAAAGTAGAGCTGCACGCCGTGATCATCGGCCCAGCCATCGAGCGCACGACCTCGGAGTTCCGGCCCGTTATCAACGGTCAGAACATCTGGATAGTCGCGTTCGCGGGCAACGCGTTCCAGCATTTGCACAACGCAAGAGCCTGGGATCGACAGAGCCACATCGATGGCCGGGCATTCCCGCGTGCAGTCATCTTTCAGATTGGCGGTCCGGAACTTGCGGCCATTGGCAAGAGCATCCAAGGTGAAGTCCAGGCTCCACCGCTGATTGGCGGCAATGGGACACCAGGCACCTTCGCGCACACCCTTGGGGATTTTCTTGGCGGCGGCGGCGCAAGGCCAGCCGTTCTAACCGGTAAAGCCGCTCCACCACTTTCACGTTCACCTTGAACCCCTCCCGGCCAAGTTTGGCGTGCAACATGCGATAGCCATAGCGCCGGTGCTTGCCGGAAAGCGTGATCAGCCGCTCGCGCAGGCGTGCATGCCGGCCCGGCCCTGGTCTGTAATCGTTGCTCGATCTGGAAAATCCAATCAGCCCACAGACCCGCCGTGTTGAAAACTGAAGGTCACGGCAAAGGACCATGACGGCTTCACGGCAACGTGCAGGCGCCAGAAGTTTTTTGCCAGAAGTCCTTTAGTCCGGCGTTATCAAGCATCTGCTCCGCCAGCAGCCTCTTCAGCTTGCCGTTCTCTGCCTCAAGGTCCTTCAGCCGCCTGACATCGGAAACCTGAAGGCCGCCATACCTGGCTTTCCATTTATAAAATGTGGCATCCGACATGCCGTGCTTGCGGCACAACTCAGACACTTTCGCACCCGCCGCATACTCCTGAATAATCCGGACAATCTGCTCCTCGGTAAACCGTGATTTACGCATTCCCTGTTCTCCTCGTCCATTCGAACATTAGTAGAACAGAATCTCCCTTCAAATGGTCCGGATTTTGGGGGGCAGGTCAGGCTAATCTGGAATGTTTTGCACGCGAGAGTAATGCTCGTGCTGCGATGCTTCGCCACCCAAGTGGCCATCTCCTTGCGCTGAGACGGCCTTACCACTTTTTTCCGAGTGCCTCCTTCAACACATCATTTTGCATACTGAGTTCGGCGTACATTTTCTTCAGGCGTTTGTTCTCATCATCCATCGCTTTCATCCGGGAAATCAGCGAAGCATCCAAACCGCCATTCTTCGCCCGCCATTTGTAAAAACTAGCGTTGCTCATACCGTGCTCACGGCACAGATCAGGCACCGGGACACCGCCCTCTGCCTGTTTCAATATTACCATTATCTGCGTTTCGCTAAATCTTGATTTCTTCATAAGAATATCCTCAATCATTGTTGTGAGAAAATTCTACTTAAAACCCAATGGTTTTTCGGGGGATTACCACTGCAGTGGCGAAATTTTATTGAGTTTTCGCGGAACCGGACGTTCTACAAGGTCGACTTGAAAGATATGGCCGCATGGAACGAAGCAAATAGCCTCCGGAAAACCCGGAGCGATTTCGAGACCACGCCCGGGCAGTGGGGTGACTTACAACACCGTCGAGTTAATCACCCAGAGCCTGGCATGAAAATTCTATGAAAGCGCGCGCGGCCAGCGAAAGTCTACCGTGCGGCGGCATGATTTGAAGCGTTCGAAACAATATGCGGGGTCGGAACGGGATTGCGGTGATGCCGTCCTTGTCCAGCCCCTCCAGGGTAAGTGGGTTTACCAGGCCAACGCCGACCCCGTTGCGTACAAGATTGCAGATCGTCAGCGAATACTGGGTTTCTACGACATAGCTCCGACTGATACCGCGTTTCTCGAATTCCGCGTCGATACGGGCACGTGCCGCATCCTCGCTGGCCAGGGCAATGAACGGCAAGCCTGAGAGATCGGCCGGACCAATCTGTGCACGGGTGGCGAGCGGGTGATCCTTCGGAACGACACAAACCGCCTCAGGTGCTGTGAACAACTCGGACCGCACCCCGGTGACGCTGATTTCGTCCGCCGCAAACCCTAAGTCGAACTGTCCCGATACCACGAGATCCTTTACCGCCTCTGAACTGCGAACATTAAGCAACACTGACATGCCTGGATACTGTTGCCGGAAGGCGGCGATTACACGCGGCAGAAAGGCGTGGCCAAGGGCCGGGAGGCTCGCAATTCGCAGTGTTCCAGAGGAAAAACTGCGGATGTTCTCGGCCGCAAAATGCAGCCTGTCGAGGCCGGTAAAAGCACGCTTTACTTCTTCGTAAAACATATAAGCCTCGGCCGTTGGCCGGATACGGCCCTTTTTCCGGTCAAACAGTTTCAGGCGCACAGCGTGCTCGATCTCGGCAAGAAGCCGGCTTACAGCCGGTTGTGAAATGCGCATGACCCTGGCGGCCTGCGTTGTCGTTTCACAGGCCATTGTCGCGCGGAACGCTTCAAGCTGTCGAAATGTCATCATATCCAAGGGTCCGTCTGAGCAAGGTCCGCAAGCGTGTGCGATTTTATAGGATAGCCAATGTTAAGTTATAGCATTAATGCATAACTTTCAAGATAATCAGTATTTGACATTATAGCGTGGCCGTGTTGATTTCATTTTGGAGGTAAGCAAAAGTGCACGAAGAAACGCAATTACTACACACCACGACAGGGGAAGAGCCGTTCCGGGCCCTTACAATTCCCGTACACCGGGCGTCGACTATCCTTTTCCCTACGGTTGATGCTTTTCTAAACCGCCATGAGCAGTTCTATGACGGCTATTCATACGGTCTGCATGGCCATCCCGCCTCCAGAAGCCTTGCCGCTCATGTGGCGCAGATTGAGGGTGCAAACCATGCGTTGATCCTGCCGTCCGGCATGGCAGCCGTCGCAAACGCAACTCTGGCTGTCGTGAAGCAGGGTGACCACGTATTGCTGCCCGATGCGGTCTATGGGCCGACGCGGGCTTTCGCCGATAATTTTTTGGCCAAACTGGGCGTCGATACGACGTATTACGATCCGCTGGAAGCCGGTGGCATCGCCGCGCGATTCACCCAAGCCACACGGCTGGTATGGGTTGAATCTCCGTGCTCCTACACCATGGAAGTGCAGGATGTTCCGGCCATAGCCAAGGTTGCGCATGCGCGTGGAGCGCTGGTCGCTGCTGATTGCACATGGGCTTCGCCACTTGGTTTCAAGGCATTGGACAAGGGTGCCGACATAGCAATCCAGGCACTTTCCAAGCATGTGAGCGGACATTCCGATGTGCTTATGGGAAGCATCGCGGTGCGCGACGGGCAGCTTTATCGCCAGATCAAGGATGCCATGGGTTTTACTGGCCAGGGGGTGTCACCCGACGATTGCTACCTGGCATTGCGCGGGATGGGAACACTGGCCGTTCGTCTCGAAAGGCAGACCCGCAGCGCCCTTGCCGTTGCGAAATTTCTCGATTTGCGCGCGGAGATTGCGCAAGTTCTCTATCCGGTACTGGAAAACGACCCTGGCCACGCATTGTTTCAGCGCGACTTCACCGGGGCAGCTGGTGTGTTTTCCTTCCTCCTGCACCGCCGCAGCAAGGCCGCTCTCGTCGATTTCCTTGAAGGTCTTTCGGTAATCCGCCTTGGCGCAAGCTGGGGTGGTCTGCACAGCCTGGTTGCACTGGCACAGATCGAAGCACAGCGCACAGTGTCCCCCTGGAAATCGAAAGACTATCTCGTTCGCATCAACATCGGGCTCGAGCATCCCGATGACTTGATTGAAGACCTTGCCAAAGGTCTCGATCGATACCGGGCCGCAGCTAAATAGGGTTGGACAGACATCGGAAGAAAAACCACCAACACTGAAATCAGAAGAAGACTAAAATGCAAACAGGGAGAAAGACTATGAAAATGAAATCTATCTACACGTTCTTGAGCATCACACTCCTTGCCTCACCGGTTGTGGCGCAGGGAACACCGACGGTCGATGCGATCAAGGCGCGCGGCGCTCTGATCTGCGGCGTTAGTACCGGTACGTCAATAGGGATGAGCACCCTTGACGATGTGGGGAAATGGGCTGGATTGGAGGTCGATTATTGCCGTGCTGTCGCGGCGGCAATTCTTGGCGACGGCGACAAGGTTAGATTTACGCCGCTTGAGTTCAAGAATGCCTTCGCCGCGCTTCAATCGAGCAGTGTGGACATCCTGGCCCGTTCCGCCACCTGGACCTTCACGCGCGACAGCGAACTGAAATTCGATTATGCGGGTGTCTATATCTATGACGGCCAGGGTTTTCTGGTGAGAAAAGACAGTGGCATCAGCGATGTCTCCGAACTTGACGGCGCGTCGATCTGCGTGCTTGGAGGCACCACAACCGAGCTGAATTTGGCAGACTATTTCCGCTCCAATGGGCTCAGCTACAAACCGATCAATGGCAGCTCGCGCGAGCAACTTGTCGCAAATCTTGAGGCCGGCCGGTGCGATTCCCTGACCAACGAACGCGGCGGCTTGGCTGCGACCCGGCTGGCGTTCGGCAATCCTGACGATTTCGTGGTTCTTGATGAAATCATATCCAAGGAGCCGCTGGGACCGATTGTGCGCCAGGACGATCCTTTGTTCCGCGATATCGCAAGCTGGTCGCTCAAGATCCTGATCAGTGCTGAGGAGCTCGGCATCACCCAGGGCAATGTCAAAGATATGGCCGGCAATTCAACGAACCCCGAGGTTGGCCGGATCCTGGGCAAGACAGGCGAGTTTGGCGCAAAGCTTGGCCTGGAAAACGACTGGGCTGTCACTGTAATCGCCGCTGTCGGCAATTACGGTGAGATTTTCGATCGTAATCTCGGTGCGGGATCGCCGGTCAAGCTCGAACGTGGCGTCAACGCATTGTGGACAAATGGTGGGCTGATGTATTCGCCACCGGTTCGCTGAGTTGATGCGCCAGCAGGCAACAAATCAAGCCAATGCAGGGGCGGGCGCGCAATCGCCCGCCCCTGCACCGATGAAGCAACGCCCGCCGCTTAGTCCCGAAGCACGCCGACGCAAGATCTGGACGATCGCCAATCAACTTCTGCTGATCGCTATTGCGGTGATACTGGTCGCCCTCGCGGCGCGCAATATTGCCCTGAACCTGCAGGCGCGCGGCCTCACCTCGGGATTTGATTTTCTTTGGCGCGAAGCAGGATTCAAAGTTGGCTTCAGTCTGATTGCGGTAAACGAATCCTCGACATACGGTCGGATTTTTTTTGTCGGCTTGCTCAACTCTCTGCTTATATCTGCCCTGGGCATAATAGCCGCCACGACGCTTGGATTTGTGGTCGGGATCGCGCAGCTCTCGCCGGGCCGCCTGATACGCCTTGTCGCCAGGCTTTATGTTGATCTGGTGCGCAATCTGCCGCTGCTTCTTCATGTGCTGCTCTGGCAGACGGTGTTTCTGAATGTCCTGCCCAGAGTGCAGCAGGCCATAGATTTCGGCGGCATCGCTTTCCTGAGCAATCGTGGGCTCAACCTGCCCGCGGTCGTTTCGGTCCCGCCGCTCGCAACAACCCTTTTGGTCGCTGCCGGACTGACAACAATCCTTGCCATTGGCGCTGCCCGCAAAGCGCGGCGTGATGCGGTTGATCGCCACCTGTTTGTGCCGCTCCTGCATTGGGCGGTGGTCGCCGGTTTGCTGATCGTCGCCCTGGTGATCATCGAGTGGCAGTACCCCGTACAAAAAGGTTTCAACTTTCGTGGCGGCGTCGAAGTCGTGCCGGAATTGCTGATGCTGCTCGCGGCGCTGACCGTCTATAACAGCTCCTACATCGCCGAGATCGTCCGGGCAGGAATTCAATCGGTCAACGAGGGACAAAGGCAGGCGGCACTGTCGCTCGGTCTTCCAGACCGGCAAACGACGAAACTTGTCATTGTGCCCCAAGCGATCCGCGTCATGATCCCTTCTCTGGCAAATCAATATTCTCACCTCATCAAAGGCTCGGCACTGGCAACGGTTATCGGATATCCCGACCTTGTCAGCGTCTTTATGGGAACATCGCTGAACCAGACCGGACGCGCCATTGAAATCGTGACGATGACGGCTGCGGTCTATCTGACGCTGACGGCTTTGGTGTCCCTGGCAACCAGCATCAGTCGCCGCATCGCCCTGGTGGAACGCTAGATGGACGATAGAAACGACAACGCACAGGGTCTGCTTGGCCGCGCCGCGAGGATCATTGGCGCACAGATTTCCATTGCTGTTCGGCGCCCGATCACGTCACTTGCCTCGCTCGCGCTGATCTATCTGGCATGGATCGGAGTGCAGCAGCTACTTGCCTGGGCGGTTGTCGATGCGACCTGGAACGCAACCGACCGGTCCGGCTGCAACCCCGAGGGTGCCTGCTGGGCATTCATTGTGAACCGCCTGCCACAGTTTCTCTTCGGCTTCTACCCCGCAGAAGAGCGATGGCGAGCCGTGCTCCCGCTGATAACGCCGCTCATATTCATGATGCTTGTCGCCGTACCGGCACTTCGCCATGGCAAGGTCATCGCCCTGGCAGGGTTTGTCCTGTACCCGTTCGCCGCTGTTCTTCTGCTCGGCGGGGGTGTGCTGGGTCTTGAACCGGTTTCCTCTGAATTGTGGGGCGGACTTACGCTGACGATGCTGATCTTTACCAGTTCATTTGGTTTGGCCCTGCCTATCGGCATTGGCCTGGCGCTGGCGCGGACCTCGACAATGCCGGTGCTCAGGGTTTTCGCCACCGGGTTTATCGAGTTCTGGCGCGGTCTGCCGCTGATCGCGATCCTGTTCATGTCGGTGATCATGCTGCCGCTTTTCCTGCCACCGGGTGTGGACTCACCGCGGCTGTTGCTGGCCATGGTCGGGATCACATTTTTTGCCTCGTCCTATCTCGCCGAAGTTATTCGCGGCGGCCTGAACGGTATTGATCTGGGCCAGTACCGGGCGGCGCAGGCCATTGGCTTATGCAGTTCTACATCGTAATCCCGCAAGTGCTCCGGATGACCGTTCCGGTCATCGTCAACACCGCCATCTCGCTGTTCAAGGACACCACGTTTGTCATTGTAGTTGGCCTTTTTGATCTTCTGAACATTGTCCTGGCGGGCCTGTCGGACCCGAACTGGATCGGCTCGGCAACCGAGGGCTATATATTTGTCGGTATCGTCTACTGGCTGATCTGCTTTGTCATGTCTCGTATCAGCAAGCAACTTGAGGTCCGCACGGATGCGCGCCACAAGAAATCCGGTGTCCATTTGTCGACTTTACCGGCGGCCCGACTATGATCACCGTGCGCAACCTGTGCAAATGGTATGGCGACCATTGCGCACTTCAGGGCGCTTCCCTGTATGTTGCCGAAGGTGATTGCGTCGTGCTGTGTGGCCCTTCCGGTTCGGGAAAATCAACTCTGCTGCGCTGCCTGAACGGGCTAGAGGAATGGAGCGAGGGCACGATCGAGATCGACGGTTCTCCGATCCGGCACACCGCAAAAGACCTCCGTAAATTACGCCGTGAAATGGGCA
>QIHS01000221.1 GCA_003229095.1 Woeseia sp.
CGCTGATGCGCGACATGGTCGAGTCCGGCGAGGCAGATTCGCTGGTGGCCGATCGTGTCTGGAAGGAAACTGAATCGGCGCTGGCGGGAACGCACCCACAGGTATTTTTTGAAGTCTTGCGCTCCTGCGGCGCACTCAGAGCCGTTTTTCCGGAGATCGACGCCTTGTTCGGTGTACCGCAACCCGAAAAATGGCACCCGGAAATCGACTGTGGTGTGCATACGCTGATGGCCCTTGAGCAGGCGGTGCTTCTGAGCGATGAAGTCGAGGTACGATTTGCTGCACTGGTACATGATCTGGGCAAAGCGACAACACAGAAAAGGGTGCTGCCGAGTCACCCTGGTCACGAAGCACGCAGCGTCAAACTGATCAAATCAATGGCGAAACGCATGCCGCTGCCCAATGCGTGTCGTGATCTCGCCTGCGCTGCTGCCGAATATCACACGCATTGCCACCGCGCATTCGAACTACGCTCTGCAACCCTGCTCAAAGTGCTGGAACGAACGGACGCATTTCGCCGCCCGCGTCGATTTGAGAAGTTCCTGCTTGTCTGCGAGGCCGATGCACGTGGCCGGACCGGTTTCGAAAATCGTGATTACTCACAGGCAGACTATTTTCTCGGCGCAATGAATGCCGCGATGGCGGTGAACATCGACGACCTGACCGGAGGCGACCTGGACGGCGCGACGATCGGCAGGGAAATTAAGGAAAGACGCCTGCAAGCGGTCAGGCAATTCAAAGCAAACTACGACCCGCCGAAGTAATAAAGATAGACTGACAAGGCCGTTGTCCGTCCGAACGTGTCGGAATCATCAAAGGCAATGCGGAATTCGACGTCAAGCCGATCACTGACTGGCGTCAGGAAGCCCAGGCTATAGGAGTCGACATTGCCGCCGTCGATCGCAGTCTGCCAGCGCCCCACCTTGACATCGATGCTTCTCAGGCCGAACTTGAATTCCAGCCCGGCGTTGAATCGGTAATCGATCAGGCTGTTGATCATGCTGAGCCGCGAGCTTGAAAGAAAAACCAGCGTATCGATTTCGGGCTGTAAGCGAATATTTCGCGAATAGTCGTAGGTCATCCCGTTGAGACTAAAGCCCAGGTGTTCGCTAAGTTTCAGCCTGGCTCGCAGGCCGAGGCCATTCGCGCTGAATTTTGCAGTGCGACCGCGCAACAGGTCAGACTGAAGGTCGAACTCGAAATTGCGTCGTTCGAATTCGGCTGAAATCGAGCCGGTTTCGCCACTGATATAGAGTGATGCCAGCAGGTCACGGGAATCAAGAATGTCGGCATCGCCCCAGTAGGAAGCCCCGATCCGGATGCCAATTGGGTCGAACGAGTGATCGATTCCGATATCTGCAAACACTATCTCATTGTCGCGGAAGATGCCTTCCGTGCGAGCGGCCATTGCGGATAACGACATCCACGTATTCTCGCCGATACTGAAATCACCGAATGCTGATATTGCGCGACCGTCGGCTGAATCCCCTTCGAGCCCGGCAGCCAGGACGAAACCCTCGGCATATGCACTCGCGGTGAACAGGCTCAGGAGGACAAGCGCTGACCTTCTATACAAGAACATAGAAAATTACTCCTGCCAGCAGGACTCTGTATATCGCAAACGGCAACAAACCAATGGCACCGACGAAACGCATGAAGAAGCCAATGCTGACATAGGCCACGATGGCGGATACCGCTATACCCAGTGCCAGATAACATCGCTTGTGATCAGGTTCACTGCTTCATAAATCGTTGCCAGGAGAATCACCGGTGCAGAAAGCAGGAATGAAAATCTCGCGGCGTCATGGCGGGCGAAACCAAGCAATCGAGCAGTCGTGATGGTCACGCCGGATCTCGACGTCCCTGGAATCAGTGCCAGCGCCTGCGCAAGCCCAATCAGCACGGCATCGCGAATTCGAACATCCGAAATGTTCTTGCCGCTGGCAGCAAATCGATCCGCCAATGCCATCAGGATGCCGTAGCCGGCAAGCGTCCCGACAACCACAGCTGGATTGCGCAGGTTTGCGGCAATCCAGGCGGCAAAAAACAATCCCGCTAGCGCAGCCGGAATAGTGCCAAAGCCGAGACACCAGACCATGCGGGCCTCTTCCGCCTTGACGTCGCCGGTCAGTATTTTTCCTGTGCCCCGAATCAGGTTTGCGATGTCGTCACGGAAGAAAACGCAGACTGCGATCAGGGAGCCAAAATGCACAGCGACATCGAACGCAAGACCCTGGTCCGTCCAGCCGAAGATGCTGGGTACCAGCACCAGGTGTCCGGAACTTGAGACTGGCAGGAACTCGGTCAGCCCCTGCACGATCGCCAGAACAATTACCTGCAATATTGTCATTCGCCAAATCCTTTTGGCGCTGTCACAACAAATGCGCCTTGTCTGCGGTCAGCAATGCCGGCGGCGATACAAAATCGCCGTGGGCCAAACCGATACATTTGAAGTTCTCACCCATCTCGCCGGGTAGCGTAAGTAATTTAACCTGCCCCGACAAACTAATCTGTTGCCTAACCGGCAAAGACGTAAAGTCGGCCAGCTCCTCATCGAGCCCGCCGTTGAGCAACAAATGGGCCTGAGTAACATAGCCCGCGACGGTCATGCCATTGGCAACCGCCGCGTCGGCCACGGTCGAAAAATCGACCCATGCAGTCAGATCCTGAATGCCTGGCAATATGAGCGGATCATTGTGCGCATGATGACGAAAATGGCAGCGTAGCCAGCCTTGATTGCGATCGGCCGCATAGTATTCGCGCCTTGTGGTGCCGTAGTCGATCAGGAAAATGAAGCCCGACTCGATCGACCCGGCCAGGTCGCTAAGCCAGTTGCCGAGTGCCAGCGATACTTCAGACTCGTAACCATCGTTTAATTGGGCACCGATCTGCATTTCGATTGTTCTGACGGCACTGTGCAGGGCTTCTGGTGCTTTGTCGTAGCGCCATTGGAAGCGGTCGTCTTCCAGCGCCACCCGGGCCTGTAATACGTCATTGCGACGAATCAGGAATCGCTCAACCGGCAGCGCATCGGCAACTTCGTTGGCGATAACCACACCGCGAAAACCCTGTGGAAAGTCGGCAAGCCAGGATATGCGATCGAGGTATTGGGGCGCCTCCGCCCTGAATTTCGCTTCCTGTCGCTGCTTGAGCTCGGCAGAAACCTCAAGAATCAGGTAGCGCTCAGGCAACGCCTGCAATTCATCCAGCTTTGCGAGCATTGACACCGCGAGCGCGCCACTGCCCGCGCCGAGTTCAAACAGGTCGCCACCGCCAAGTTGGGTGAGGATATGTGCGGACTGTCGCGCCAATACGCGGCCGAACAGGGATGAAATCTCAGGTGCAGTAACAAAATCACCGTCCGCTCCAAACTTGGCTGCACCCGCACTGTAGTAACCCAATCCGGGAGCATACAGAGCAAGCTGCATGTATTCCGCGAATGAAATACTTCCACCGGATGCGTCGATTTCATCACGAATCAGGCATGCAACCCTATGACTGTGCGCGGCACTGTCCGCATCCGCTTCCGGCAATTTCAGCCGATCGTGAGTTTTCAGTTGCATTGATCTTCAAGCGCTCCAACAATGTCGACAATGTACGCTATATGAACGGCTGTAGTGCTTTCCCAGCAGGACGACGATGTGCCGCGCAAGCGCCTGGTTTGATCCGAACGCGGTTGTGCGCCAGCGCTTAAGCCGGCACCCGGGACTCAAGATGTCACATCCGAAACCTGAATCATTGTCTGAACGTGTCGCCCTGGTGACCGGTTCGGCCCGCCGTATCGGCGCAGCAATCGCAGCAACCCTGCATGCTGAGGGGGCGACGATAGCGGTGCACTATCGTACCTCGCGAGCTGAAGCCGACGCGCTGTGCAAACAATTCAATACCGAACGAAAGGACTCGGCAATCGCCTTTCAGGCCGATCTGAATGCACAACAAGGTCCCGACCATTTGATCGAGGCAATTGTTGCGCAAGCAGGTCGACTCGATTTTTTGATCAACAACGCCTCAACGTTCTACCCCACGCCGCTGGCAGAAGTCGATGAGGAGAACTGGGCTGACCTCATTGGCAGCAATCTCAAAGCACCGCTTTTTCTCTGCAAGGCGGCAGTACCCTATATTCGCGCCAACCACGGCAATATCGTTAATATCATTGATATCCATGCACGCCGACCGCTGCGTGATCACCTTGTCTACGGAGCGGCAAAGGCAGGTCTTGCCATGCTAACCCGATCGCTTGCAAAAGACCTTGCACCGGATGTGCGGGTCAATGGTGTCGCGCCGGGCGCAATCACCTGGCCTGAAAATGGCATGACGGACACTATCAAACAGGGCATCATCGATCAGATTCCGCTTGGGCGGACCGGTACGCCAGCCGACATTGCCAATGCGGTCTTGTTTCTCATTCGTGATGCGACCTACGTCACTGGACAGGTGATCCACATCGATGGCGGGCGCGCTATCGGCTGGTAGAGCCTCCGGACTGAATAACCCGGTTAGAGATCCAAATTTTCCAGCGCCAGCGGGTGAGATTCCGCGGCAAACTCCGCCCAGTGCCTTGCGATGGATTTGCCGGTCAGTGGATGAATCAGTTTCGGCGCAATTTCCGCCAGTGGCCGCAACACGAAACTGTATTTCAATATGTCTGCGCGTGGCACGCGAACGCGGGCTTCGTCAATGACCTGCGAATCATAGAGCAGCAAATCAATGTCGAGCGTTCTTGAGGCAAATGAATCAACGCCTCGCTGACGACCGGCCAATGTATGAATCTGTTCCAGTTCATCACAAACCTGCACTGGCGTCAGTGATGTGTCCAGGCAGGCCACCGCGTTCAGGAAATCATCACCCTTAAAACCGACGGCCTGGTTGCGATAAACCGATGAAATAACGCGCAAATCAAAGCGCTCACGAAGCACCCGGGCGCACAAAACCAGATTATCCGTTGGCTCGCTGTTGCTGCCAAGACCCAGGTAAACGACGGACATCAGCCTGGCTATTGGCTGCGACGTATCTGGACGCCGACATCCCGGGCACCGCGAATGGCACCCGGTTTATTCACTCGTACCTGTACCCAGGGCAGGGAAAATTCTGTCAGCAGAATTTCGGCGATTTTTTCTGCCAGGGTTTCCACCAGCTGAAACTCGGACTCGGACACGAATTTTTGAATGCGCTTGGCGACCAGTTTGTAGTTAAGTGTGTCGTCGATGTTGTCGCTTGCCGCAGCACGACGAATATCTGCCCCCATTTCAAGATCGATACTGACCGTCTGCTTGATCTTGCGCTCCCAGTCCCAGATACCGACAATGGTTTCAACGCGCATATCGCTCAGGAATATGGTGTCGGTCGTTGCGTTGTTGCTCATGCGCTCGTTACCTCGGGGTTGCGCAGTGTGTCGAGTGACCAGCGCGCTCGCGCCTGGATAGTCTGTGGTTTCTCGGCGCCATTGATTCGCAAGGCACCGGCGAGGGCGATCATGGCACCATTATCGGTGCAGTACGCCGGGCGCGGATAATACACGCTGCCGTCAAACTTCGCAGTCAACTCGGCTCTTAGCAGGCCGACGCCGCCTGCGACGACGATGCGATCCACGCCCTGATGTGCGGCTGCCTTCAGCGTTCTGGCCACCAGCGTGTCCACCGCCGCGCGCTGAAACGATGCCGCAATATCGGCGCGTGTGGAATCCAGAACATTGGCCGCAATGGCTTCGCGCACCTTCAACATAACTGCCGTCTTAAGCCCACTGAAGCTGAAGTCGAATCCGTCACGATGAATCATCGGGCGTGGCAAAGCGCAGGCATTCTCACAACCCTCCTGCGCCAGCCTGGCCAGCGCCGGACCACCGGGATAGCCAAGATCGAGCAGCTTGGCGGTCTTGTCAAAAGCCTCGCCCACCGCGTCATCCAGTGTCGTCCCGAGTACCTGGTAGTTGCCAAGGGACTCAACCCACACCAACATCGTATGCCCGCCGGAGACCAGCAGTGCGAGAAACGGAAACTCCGGCGGGTCGTCCTCCAGCATCGGTGCAAGCAGGTGTCCTTCCATGTGATGAACGGGAATGACAGGACAATTCCAGGCCAGGCCCAGCCCGTTTGCCAGCCCGGCACCGACCATGAGTGCACCGACAAGGCCCGGCCCTGCCGTATAGGCAATCGCATCCGCTTTTTTGCATCCTGATTCACTCAGGACCTGCTGGATCAGGGGCAACAGGCAGCGCAGATGGTCGCGTGAGGCGATTTCAGGTACGACCCCGCCGTAAACGGCGTGCAAGTCCACCTGGCTGTGCAACAATTCGCCTATGAGGCCTTCCTCTGTGTCAAACAGGGCCACACCGGTTTCGTCACAGCTCGTTTCCAGTCCCAATATCAGCATAGGCGGCGCATCATACCGCAGCAAGCCGCGAAACCAGGCGGCGAAGCGTGAATTTGGCTTTGCAATGTGCCCCACCCATGGATATTATGATCGGTTCATTCCCGGCCTTTGTGTCGGGTTTCTTTATGTTTGGACCAAAAACAGATAATCGTATGCCAAGTGTTCGCCTAAAAGAAAATGAGTATTTCGACGCTGCTCTGCGTCGTTTCAAACGTGCCTGTGAGAAAGCGGGCGTGCTAACCGAGTTGCGTCGCCGCGAGTTTTATGAAAAGCCAACGCAGGAAAGAAAGCGCAAGAAAGCTGCTGCCGTAAAACGCCACCTCAAGCGGATTTCCCGCGAGACATCGAAGCGCACACGCCTTTACTGAAAAAACCGCAATGCGCCTTAAGGGCCAAATACTTAACGACATAAAAACCGCCATGAAGGCCGGCGAGAAAGACCGGCTGAAAGTGTTGCGATTGATCACGGCTGCCATCAAACAAATTGAAGTCGATCAACGCATTGTGGTGGAGGATGACGAGGCAATACTTGGCATTCTCAACAAGATGGTCAAGCAACGACGTGATTCCATCACTCTTTTCGAACAAGGAAAGCGCCAGGATCTGGCCGACATCGAAATTGCCGAGATCGACATTATCGTGGCCTACCTGCCGGAACCGTTGTCCGACGATAAACTCGACGCCCTGATCGACGCAGCAATTGCCGCCACCGGAGCAGAGAGTATTCGCGACATGGGCAAAGTGATGGGGCACATAAAATCGAATGCTGCCGGCGCTGCGGATATGGGCGCTGTGGGTGCCAAGGTAAAAGCCCGGCTAAGCTGAGCAGGATCGCTGCTAACGCGGACTGTGCTACGAAACTGTTTAAACTACGACCGGACGGGGTGAGCACGCGCTTTTCAACCGCGCCTCAAATACCGAATGAGCGGACTGATTCCACAACATTTCATTGACGATCTCATTACGAGAGCGGACATTGTTGAAGTAGTTGGTCGCCGGGTCCCGCTCAAGAAGGCGGGCCGGGAGTTCAAGGCCTGTTGCCCTTTCCACGACGAAAAATCCGCGTCGTTTACCGTCAGCCCGAACAAGGGCTTTTACCACTGCTTTGGCTGCGGAGCGCACGGCACCGCGATCGGCTTCCTGATGGAATACGATCACATGGATTTTGTTGATGCAATCGAAAGTCTCGCGGGCATGGTGGGCGTCGAGGTGCCGAGAGAAGAGAGCCACGATCAACGTCCAGCCAGAAGCCTGGATACGCTATTCGATCTGGTCAGCAAAGTCGCGAGTTTTTTTGAGGGTCAGCTCAAGGATCACTCCCCAGCGGTTGATTATCTGAAAGCGCGCGGAATCGATGGTGCGACCGCGAAGAGATTCGGTCTTGGCTACGCGCCTGCAGGATGGAGCCATGTGCTCGACAAATTCGGCACGTCAAAAGAAACCATCGACCGACTGCTGGCGACCGGCTTGATCATCCGCAAGGACGACGGCCGGCACTATGATCGATTCCGCGACAGAATCATGTTTCCGATCAGGGACGCGCGCGGACGAGTGATTGGTTTCGGCGGTCGTGTTATGGCAAACGAAGAGCCAAAGTACCTGCCGCTGTTTCACAAGGGACGCGAACTGTATGGTTTGTACGAGGCTCGCCAGGCGCTCCGGCAAATTGATCGATTGGTCGTGGTCGAGGGATACATGGATGTCGTCGGCTTGGCACGACACGGTTTTGACTTCTCCGTCGCGACGCTGGGCACCGCGACCACCGATGACCATTTGAATAAACTGTTTCGCGTGTGCGATGCGGTTCTTTTCTGTTTCGATGGCGACCGCGCAGGTCGAGCCGCCGCCTGGCGCGCGCTCGAAAACGCGTTGCCGCAAATCAGAGATGGTCGCCAGCTGCGCTTCGTTTTCCTTCCCGATGGCGAGGACCCCGACTCATTTGTAAAGGCGCACGGCAGCGCCGCATTTGAGCAGGCGCTGAATGACGCCCTGCCACTTTCGGACTTCTTGCTTGAGGAACTTTCGACGCAGGTGGACATGGATTCGGTTGACGGGCGAGCCCGGCTGGCCGAACTGGCAGCCCCGTTAGTCGCGAAAATTCCTGATGGCATTTACAAAGGACTGCTGATCGAGCGCCTCGCCGAGGTGGTTGGACTGCCCGTGGCGAAGCTCGAAGCAATACTCTCGCGGAAGGCTGTCGAGAAAACGAAGCCGGGCCGGGAGCCGGAAACCCGATTGCGCGCGAGATCGAGGCGCGGCTCCGGAAGCCCGTCGCTGGTGCGATGGGCGATCACCTTACTGTTGCACGAGCCAGGTGCGGCGAAAGACCTCAACGTCGAGCGACTTTCCGGCATCTCAAAACCGGGCAGTGAATTGCTGCGCGGCCTTATTGAAATGGTGCAGTCAGAGCCCAATATTACGACGGCGGGCATTCTGGAGCGCTGGCGTCACGACGAGCAAGGCCGGCACCTGGGTAAGCTGGCAGCGGTAGAAGTCCCTGCAGGAGACGAATTTGACGCGACCAGTGAGCTCGCTGATTGTATCCGCCAGCTCGGCATCGCCGCGCGTCGGGAGCGGATCAAAGTGCTTATTGAAAAAGAAAGACTAAACTCAAGTACAGATGCGGATCGGAATGAGCTTAGAGCGCTGAGTTTAGAGCGCTGAGCCAAGGCTCCGAGATTAGTGGATAGATATGGATCAGGCGCTGTCACATCAGTATAATTATTCGTTTGCGTTTTTTGCACAGAGGAAAGTTCGTTTTGGCGGAAAAAGACAAAGGCAATAGCTCGGGCACAAATCCGGGTACAAGCGGCAGCCAGCCAGCGCAGCAGTTAAAAGAACTGATTGCGCGCGGCAAGGAACAAGGCTACCTGACTTACGCAGAGGTCAATGATCATTTGCCCAGCGGGATTGTCGATCCGGAGCAAATTGAAGAAATCGTTAATATGATTAACGATATGGGCATCGCCGTGCACGAAAAAGCGCCAGCTGCCGAATCCCTGTCCATTTCCGAAACCGAGGTTTCCAATGACGACGAAGACGCGGCTGTTGAAGCAGAGGCCGCGCTAGCCAGTGTCACAGCCGAATTGGGCCGGACAACCGATCCGGTTCGGATGTATATGCGAGAGATGGGTACGGTAGATTTGCTGACCCGCCAGGGCGAAATCGATATTGCCAAACGCATTGAGAAAGGCTTGAATCAGGTCAAATATCGCATGGCGCATTTTCCGCCCGCAATAGAGATGCTCATTGAAGTTGGCGAAGCCGTTATCGCTGGCGACAGGCGCATGCAGGACTTCGTTGTCGACTTCATTGACCCGAACGCACCGGACATCATTAATTCACCGCTTACAAAATCAAACGACAGCGACGACGATGATGATGACGAAGTAATCGACACCGGGCCCGATCCCGACGAAGTTGCCGCCCGCATCAAGGTGATCAAACGATTGTTCGAACGATCGCTGGTTGCATTGGAGAAACGTGGCGCCAAAGACAAAAAAACAATCCGAACGCAGGGCGACCTTGCCGACAAGCTTATGGAGTTAAAACTCGCGCCCAAGTTGACCGCGTTGTTGGTCAGAAACCTGCGCGGTTCGGTCTCTGTCATTCGTACGCAGGAACGACAGATCATGCAGATTTGTGTGCGCAACGCCGGAATGTCCCGAAAGGAATTCCTGGCCAGTTTTCCAGGCAATGAAACCGATCTTTTGTGGATCGAAAAACATATTCGCGCCAAGCGAAAACATTCCTCGATTCTGGCTAAATATAAGACTGACGTATTGCGAGCACAGCGCAAGTTGCGCGCTGTCGAGACGCTGACGAACCTGAAAATTGACGAGATCAAAGAGATCAATCGGCAGATGTCTATTGGCGAGGCCAAAGCACGCCGAGCGAAAAAAGAGATGATTGAAGCAAATCTGCGCCTCGTCATTTCTATCGCCAAGAAGTACACCAATCGAGGCCTGTTATTTCTTGACCTTATCCAGGAAGGGAACATTGGATTGATGAAGGCTGTCGACAAATTCGAATATCGGCGCGGCTACAAATTCTCGACTTATGCGACCTGGTGGATCCGCCAGGCAATTACCCGTTCGATCGCAGACCAGGCGCGTACGATCCGCATTCCTGTGCATATGATCGAGACCATCAATAAACTGAACCGAATTTCGCGGCAGATGCTGCAGGAGAAGGGACGTGAGCCGCTACCAGAGGAACTGGCGGAACGAATGGAAATGCCGGAGGACAAAGTTCGCAAAGTCCTCAAGATTGCGAAAGAGCCTATTTCAATGCAAACACCGATTGGTGACGATGAAGATTCGCAGCTTGGCGATTTCGTCGCAGACCTGACTGCGCACTCGCCTACGGATGCGGCGACCACCGATGGATTAAAGGAAACCACTCACTCCATTCTTGCCGGCCTGACACCACGGGAAGCAAAAGTCCTGCGTATGCGGTTTGGAATTGACATGAATACGGATCACACGCTCGAAGAGGTCGGTAAGCAATTTGACGTAACACGTGAGCGCATTCGCCAGATTGAAGCGAAGGCATTGCGTAAACTTCGTCACCCGACTCGATCGGATCAGCTGAGAAGCTTTCTATTGGAAGACTAGTTTTGTGCGAAGATAATTGTGCCAACCTTTGACGGGATGGCGTAACGACATTGTTTGAGCTGTGCGATCGAAAGGTCGCGATAGACATTTGTGGATCATAAAAATAAATTTTTAAGGGCCTGTAGCTCAGTTGGTTAGAGCAGGGGACTCATAATCCCTTGGTCCCAGGTTCGAGTCCTGGCGGGCCCACCATTTTTAGCTTTTTAGGAGAACACCCATTACATCGTGAGGAAGGATGTCCGCAGCGCACTGTTTGCCAGTGTCGAGATGTGTGTAGACAATGTACAACGCTATCCTGCCCTCCCCGGCTATTTGCCTTGCGCTGATGCCGCACCAGATAAGTCGGCAGCGCCGCCAACTGGACGAT
The DNA here is from genome assembly GCA_003229095.1 of Woeseia sp. Classification (GTDB taxonomy): domain Bacteria; phylum Pseudomonadota; class Gammaproteobacteria; order Steroidobacterales; family Woeseiaceae; genus SZUA-117. The sequence continues at coordinate 11,353 of QIHS01000221.1, forward strand.
AGGCATGCAAAAAATAAAGTTTCGCGGTCCCGATCGGGACTCGATCAATTTAGCGCGACCAACAAAACAGGATCAACATGAGTTCGGCGAAAATAATTTACACTATTACAGATGAAGCACCCGCACTTGCGACACAGTCGTTCTTGCCGATCGTTGAGGCTTTTGCGTCCGCGGCCGACGTGAAAATCGAAACGCGAGATATTTCCCTGGCTGGCAGAATCATTTCTGGTTTTCCTGAAGACTTGAGTGAAGAGCAACGTCGGCACGACGACCTCACCGAGCTTGGTGAGCTGGCGAAAACGGCGAATGCCAATATTATCAAGCTGCCAAACATCAGTGCCTCAGTCCCGCAGTTGCTTGCGGCAATCGATGAACTGCAGGGTCAGGGCTACGCAATACCAGACTACCCGGACGAGCCAAAGAACGCCGCTGAGCAGGAGATCGGTGCCCGATATTCCCGGGTTTTGGGCAGCGCGGTAAATCCCGTTTTGCGAGAAGGCAATTCTGACCGACGAGTTGCTGCGCCTGTGAAGGCCTATGCCAGGAGAAACCCCCATTCTATGGGCGTCTGGAGCGCCGATTCCCAATCGAGCATTGCGCACATGGATGACGGCGATTTCTATGCAAGTGAACGCTCGATCATTATTGACGGTGACAACAACATGCGAATCGAACATGTGGCTGTCGACGGGCAGATCACGGTACTGAAGGATTCAACCACGGTTACCGAAGGCGAAGTCATCGACGCGTCGGCAATGCGTTGCAGTGCACTGCGCTCCTTCTTCGTTAAAGCGATTGATGAAGCGAAAAATGGTGGTGTGCTTTTGTCATTGCATCTCAAAGCGACGATGATGAAAGTTTCAGATCCGATCATGTTTGGCCACGCGGTGAAGGTCTACTACGAGGATGTGTTCGCGAAATACGCTGCGCTGTTCGACGAAATCGGGGTCGATCCCAACAACGGAATTGGAGATGTGTACAGCAAGATCAAAGACCTGCCTGAGGATCAACAAGCTGAAATCAAGTTGGCGATTTCGGCGGTGTACAAAACTCGCCCTCCCCTGGCCATGGTTAACTCCGACAAGGGCATAAGTAATTTGCATGTACCAAGCGACGTCATTATTGACGCATCTATGCCTGCCGCGATCAGGTCGTCGGGCAAAATGTGGGGTCCCGACGGTGAGTTGCATGATACGAGGGCGATGATTCCGGACCGCTGCTACGCCGGTATTTATCAGGAAGTATTTGATTTTTGCAGAGAAAATGGTGCGTTCGACGTCTCGACGATGGGCAATGTCTGTAATGTCGGGCTGATGGCGCAGAAGGCAGAAGAGTACGGCTCGCATGACAAGACCTTCGAAATTGAATCCACTGGTTCGGTTCGGGTGGTCGACGATTCGGAACAAACCGTTCTTGAACACTCGGTTGATAAAGGCGACATCTGGCGAATGTGCCAGACCAGGGATTTGCCTATTCGCGACTGGGTCAAACTCGCGGTCAATCGTGCACGAGCAACCGGCGTTACGACCATTTTCTGGCTCGACCCGGATAGAGCCCACGACGCAAATCTGATCGGGTTGGTTGGTCGCTATTTACAGGATCACGACACTGACGAGCTGGATATTCGCATCATGTCACCTGTGGATGCAATGCGCGTCACGCTGCAGCGCGTCAAGGACGGCGAAGATACTGTTTCCGTTACAGGCAACGTGTTGCGCGACTACCTCACCGACCTGTTTCCGATTTTGGAACTCGGTACGAGCGCGAAAATGTTGTCGATTGTGCCGTTGCTCGCCGGCGGCGGTTTGTATGAGACAGGTGCCGGCGGGTCTGCACCGAAACATGTACAGCAATTTGTTCGTGAAGGTCACCTTCGCTGGGATTCTCTGGGCGAATTTTTGGCGCTGGCGGTGTCAATCGAAGACCTGGCGGCAAAAACCGAAAACAACAAAGCACGAATTCTTGCCGATGCGCTTGATCAGGCAAACGCAATGTTCCTGAACAATAACAAATCGCCATCTCGCAAGGTCAACGAACTCGACAATCGCGGCAGTCATTATTTCCTCGCTCGTTACTGGGCTGACGCCCTTGCGATCCAAACTGAAGATGAAGAATTGAGCCAACTTTTCGCACCTTTTGCAGATGCACTTGCCCGCCAGGAATCAGTCATTCTCAGCGAGTTATTAAGCGCGCAAGGCAGCCCGGTTAACATCGGCGGCTATTTTCACCCCAACAAAGAACTAACCACGAAAGCGATGCGACCCAGCACAACCCTAAACAATCTTATTACTTCGCTAAGAGAAAAATAGGGACATCCATAATTCTCTAAATCCGAAATTCACCTGGCAAGGAAAAATCAGGGAAAATCAGGACATCCATAGTTCTCCGATAAGAAGATACAACGAGCGATGATTCACCTATCGTGAGGACGTTTCGCGTGTCAGATGATTTTGCTTGGCGATTGGTCACAATTTGCGAGGAAAAGCCGATTCCGCGGGCAGCAAAACCCGCCATTGTTCAGGCAAAGAACGGTTTGCGGCTGAGTTGAGGTTTTAGGAGCGTTAAGTGGTCGCGATCTGTACCCTGGCGGAGCCCTTCAACCATTGCTGTCCCAGATGATCACAATAATTCTGCATGGCGTGTAGTGAACCCACAGCTCGGTAGTACCAGCGTCCGTAGTAGTTCACTTCTCTGACCCAGTGATCAGGCTTTAGATTGAGCCGGGTCAGTATAGGCGGCACCTTGCTGG
>QIHS01000385.1 GCA_003229095.1 Woeseia sp.
TTTCGTAGTATGCGAAGTTTGCAGAAATTCACCGCGGTCCACGCCTCAATCCACAACCACTTCAATCTGGAGCGCCACTTTTATTCACGTGTCAATTTCAAGCTAAACAGAAACGCCGCTCTCGCCGAGTGGCGCCAACTTGGCGCGTCATAAGGGACAGCGTTACTGTCCATTCAGAGACTGGTTCGCATCCGTCTGACAGCACCAATTATCGACACTGGCCACTGCCGATCCGCGCCTATATCGATGATTGCGTTGATGGTGCCGAGGGACCGCAGCATCAGGATTTCAACATGCGCTGGATTGCCTCTCTGGTCGCGGAAACCCATCGGATACTGATTCGCGGCGGCGTATTTTTGTACCCCGGCGATGATCGCAAAGGCTATGAACGCGGTCGTCTGTGTATGGTTTATGAATGCGCTGCAATCGCCTTTCTGGTGGAACAGGCGGGCGGCAGGGCAACCGACGCCATCGACCCAATCCTGAATCAGCAGGCCAGTGAATTGCATGGCCGCACCCCGTTTGCGTTCGGCTCAGCAAACAAAGTCGATAAAATATCGACCTACCACGATCTACCAGAAAACGAGACGTCGGCGCTGTTTGGCAGGCGTGGTCTGTTCCGCACCTAAAAGGGTTCTGTAACCTAGCCGCATTGGGCTTAACCCAACACGTAGCCACTGCCGCGGACCGTGTTCAGCAATTTTCTGGAATGTCCGTTGTCGATTTTCTGTCGTAACCTATGAATGTTCACTTCGACAAGATTTGTTCCTGGCTCGAAAGACAAGCCGAAAACCTCTTTCAACAACCTACTACGACTAACCGGATGGGATTTGTTGGCCGCGAGGAACAACAATACTTCAAGTTCCTTTGAGCTCAGATTAATTGGAGTTCCGGCGCGAAATGCAACCCGGGATTCGGACCATATCTGAAGGTCTGCAATCGAGATTGACGGCGTTTTACTCTCTGCGCGGCGCATCAGACGGTTAAGTTTGGCGACGAACTCTCTTTCCGAATATGAGCTAACCAAATAGTTGTCGGCACCAGCTTCGAATGCCGCAACCCGGCCAGCCTCGTCGTTACTCGACCCGATCACTAATACCGGGATGTCTGGGAACGATTTTCGGAACCCGGACAGGAAATCGGAGTACTCTTTTAACGGCTCCCATTCACAGAAAATCAATACCGAAACTGAAGCAAGATTTTGTGGATTCAGACCATCTTGAAGCCCGGTCAGAAAAACGTTATCGATATTTGCCGTGGCAATAATACGACCCAATAGAGCATTGGATCGTGATCCCTGAGATGCTAAATTTGGCACCAACATAAGCGGACAAATTCCACCTGCCTGGTCAATTTTCATTGCAGCCGCCCCCTCCAATTGTCCGCAGGGCTCCCCAGCCCATGCAAACACAATCCCCTTCCAACTTACCCTGAGTTTTCAGACCAAGGTCGCAGTATCGGACCTTTGACCATTCAGGCGAAGACCCCACTTCCGAGTTCATCGCACACTTCAAAGCAGCACCCTCCACTATATTCAGCTTTGGGTTCCAGCAAAGTGCGTTGAAGCCTCAGGAGATTGGTAGATACAAAGTTTTTCCATCATGATTGCGGCAATTGCTTGTTGAAAAATTTCGGGTCATTACTAGCGGTACGCTATGGCCATCCTTTTCGAGCGGGTGTGTTCGACTTAGATTTCTTTTTTAAAATCAAGTGTTTGCCACCCAAGTTCACGGAAAATTATTGAACAGCGTTGGGAATGCCACCTTCCAATTACCGACAGAGCGAGTATTGAATTTCTAGAATTTTGGTTTGCTAACTATTATTGGGATTGTTTTCTTCACGCTGGGAATTATGGCAAAGACTCGGAATTTTTCGCGTCAATTTTCGGAAATATAGGCCATTGTTTTAAGCCATTCAACAAACAAGCGCGAATCGGAATTCGCAAAAACCAACATTACTAATATCTGAAATATTACAAAATTGTTAATTATGTGCCGGTTGGCGATCAGACTAAGGTCCTACTAGTTCCGCGCCAGTGTGAATTTATTTCGGAGGTGAAAACCAACCGAAACCGCACTGGCTAAACTGCTTATGTTAATGCTGGAGAGTATAGATGACCGATAAACTTACACCAACCGATATTCAATTCCTTTTTGATAATATTCTGCTCGGCGATACACCATTGCCTGGTGCCGACCCGCTGGCACCCGACGGTATTCGGACGATCGACGGCACGCAGAACAACATCACCGGGCTGACAATTCTTGATCAATATGGGAACTTGGTGGACTCGGGCACATTCGGGAATGTAAACCAATTCTTTATCAATGTTTCCAGCACTGTTGGCCCCAATTCCTACGGCCCAAATATGTTTGTGACTGACGCATCGCCGCGGGTGATCAGCAACTTGATCGTCGACCAGACCGCAGCAAACCCGGCCACGGTTGGTGCGTCGCTTTTGGCGCTGGGTGACCCGTCTGTTGACCGCACGCCTGAAAGTAGCCTGTTTACCTTCTTCGGGCAGTTTTTTGATCACGGCCTTGATTTCATCAGCAAGCAGGGTTCCGGCGTCATCATGGTTCCGATTGCGCCGACCGATCCGCTTTGGGATCCGACACCAGGTGCGTTCAATATGATGCCGGTGACCCGGGCAGAGACTGACGTCAACGGCGATACGATCAACACGACAGCGCCGTATGTCGAGCAAAGCCAGACCTATGGTTCCTCTGCATCGACGACATTCTATCTGAAGGAATACGACGCCAACGGTCAGGCCACAGGGGATCTTGTGCAGGGCGCAAATGGCATGGGCTCGTGGTTGGACATTAAGGACAATGCCAATCTGTGGGCACGGGCGCAGATCGGCGCTGATCCTGCCACGGAAATGCTGACCGATGCCGATATACTGGATGTTCCGGATCCGACATTCTGGGATCCGCTCATGAATGCCGGTCTTGGCGGCTTCATGCCTGGCGCGGGTACCGGGCAGGCATTCGTTGCCGATATCGCTCACAACGCCAATCCGTCGGGCGGGCTGACACCTGATGCCGATTCTGTGATCAATCCCAATGGGTTTGGTTCACCGCCGCCGGCGCCGGGTGAGTATGACAATGAATTGCTTGAAGCCCACCTGGTTTCGGGTGATCCGCGCGCCAATGAAAACACAGCATTGACGGCAATTCACGTCGCCTTTCACGCCGAGCACACCCGACTTGTCGCTGAGATCAAGGACTGGGTTCAGCAACAAAACCAGATCGATCCAACATTTGCCGGGCAATGGACGGGTGACATGTATTTCGAGGCGGCCAAAGTGGCCAACGAAATGCAGTACCAGCATGTGGTGTTCGACGAGTTCGCGCGCAGAATGAGCCCGAACATTGATGCTTTTGCGTCTTACAAAGTTGATATCAATCCCAACATTACGACCGAATTCTCGCAGGCCGTCTATCGCCTGGGGCATTCGCAGCTGACGGATGACGTGAAAGCAATCGATGCCTCGGGACAGGTTACCGACTATTCCCTGATTCAGGCATTCCTCAATCCAGAGCTGTTCGAACAGGTCGGCGCTGCAGATTTCGCGAAGGGACTGCAATTCGAGCAAGGGTCGCGTATCGATGAATTCGTGGTTGACTCGCTGCGGAATTTCCTTGTCGGTTTGCCGCTTGATCTGGCGGCGATCAACATTGCCCGCGGTCGCGACGTCGGGCTGCCCACGCTGAACGAGCTTCGTGCGGATCTATTTGCCCAAACCGGCGAAGCGTCGCTGGAAGCCTATGACAGCTGGGCCGATTTTGGCGCGAATCTGCTCAATCCTGCATCACTGGTGAATTTCATTGCTGCTTATTCCAACGAAGCGACGATTGCGGCTGCGCGTGCGGCCGCTGAAGCTGGCACTGTCGATTATGCAACCGATTATGCGGCACTTCGCGCTGCAGCCGCTCTGCAGATGGATGATCCGGTATTCATGGGCGTCGGTGGCGACGATGGATACAACCTAATTGATCTGTGGATCGGTGGTCTGGCTGAGGTGAAAGTGCCGCTTGGTTTGCTTGGGTCAACGTTTGACTTCGTGTTCGCACAACAAATCATCGCGCTTCAAGACGGCGATCGGTTCTACTACCTTGATCGCATTGCGGGTAACTTACTCGCTCAGATTGAAGGCCAGACGCTGTCCGACATTCTGGCGCGCGGCACCGGCGCCATCCATCTGTATGGCGATCCATTCGGAACTCCGGATGCCCTGATCGAACTGGGTACTCTTGCCGTGGATCATCTGATCAAGACACCGACGGAACTAAATGACTTCATTGCCGAAATCATCGGCGGGACCAACGCCAACAACATGATTTACGGTGGCGCGGGCAACGACTCGATCTACGGCGATGGCGGCAATGATGTCCTGTATGCCGGCGCCAATGACGACTTTGTTTATGGCGGCGATGGCGACGATGTCATCTACGGCGAGGTCGGCTTTGACAGGCTTCGTGGTGACGACGGCAATGACATATTGCATGGTGGCGCTGACGACGACAAACTCAACGGCGGCAAGGGTGATGACGTGCTGTACGGCGACCAGGGTTTGGACGAACTGCTCGGCGACGATGGCAATGACACCATATTTGGCGGCAACCAGAATGACGAAATTTTTGGCGGTGACGGCGACGACGTCCTGTATGGTGACGACGGCGATGACAGCATAGACGGCGAAGAGGGCAACGACATTCTGTACGGCGGACGTGGCGACGACATAATGACCGGTGGTGCCGACGACGACATTCTCATCGGTGGCTCCGGAGGCGACTCCATGGACGGCGGATTAGGAGGCTATGACATTGCCAGCTACGAGACCTGGCTGGAGTCATTGCCTCTGGGTACCGGCGTGGGGCTTACCATCAATATGCTCGACAGTGTGCTATCCACCGGTGACGCCCGCGATGATACATATCTTGACATCGAAGCCGTGCGTGGCACCAATTTCGACGACATCATCGTCGGCAATGACCTCGGGATAACCCTGGTCGGCGGTTTCGGCGATGACAACATCACCGGCGGTTTGCTTGACGATACATTGATTGGCTCGGAAGGTAATGATTCACTATTCGGCGGCGGAGGTATCGATACAGCCCTCGTGCGCGGATTAGAGGCCGACTTTACGCTCAGTGCTGCCGTCGGCGGCCTGAATCTGATGGATAATGAAACTATTCTCAGTACTGACGAAGGCATGGATTTCATTTCAAATGATGTCACATGGCTGTCCTTTGATGACGCTTTGATCAACATTCAGACCGGCCAGTATGCGCCGCTGATCGGCTTGTCCAACACAGATGAGCGGACGCAAAACGGCACGCCGGTCATTGGCGAAGCAATTGCTAATATTGCGGTCCTTGATGGCGCTTCACTTGCAGGTGACGGTATTGAGGTGGCAGATATCCAGATCTCTGATCCCGATGGCGCAAATGGCGGACCGCAGGTCCTGACGCTGACGGGTGCGGACGCTGCATTTTTCACGATCCAAAACATCGGCGGCATGAACGAACTCTTCCTAACGGGAGGCGGGCCGCTCAGCTTTACCAACTTTGAGGTCAAACCGGTCTATCATGTAACCGTTAATATCGCTGACTCGATAGGCGGTTCGTCGATAAACTATACGTTGAATATCACTGACTTGAACGACAACGCGCCGGTGTTCGCATCGGGTAGCCGGGTAAATGTCGAGGGCTCATTGTCGACGGATACGATCGTGTACCGTGCTGAAACGGATGATCTGGACACGACCGGTGAGGTGATCACCTACACCCTGAGTGGTCTGGACGCAGCCGCATTCACATTGGTAGACGGCGAGCTTCGCTTCGTGTCATCGCCGAGTTTTGCGGCACCAACCGATGTAGGTGTCGACAATATTTACAATGTAACCATTGATGCTACGGATGGGGTGAATTCGGCGGCGCCGAAGGACGTAGCCATCCATGTGACAGCACCTGCGGCTAACGTCGTCAACGGCACCGCTGCCAGCGAAAACCTGTTTGGTACCGCCGGCATCGACATCATCAACGGGTTTGCCGGAGATGATGCGCTGTTTGGTGGCGATGACAACGACGAGCTTTACGGTGGCGATAACCAAGATACGCTGATCGGGAACGCTGGCGCCGACTTCATGGATGGCGGCGAAAACTCGGACCTCTACTTCGTAGATGCAAGTGACCTTGTCCAAGACAGCGGTACAATTGGTTTTGACAAAGCTCAGATCGACGACGTAGCAGGTGTCAGTCTTGACCTAACCGGTTGGAGTGGCGTTGAGCGGGTCAATGGCGACACCGGCAACGATACGATAGACGCTTCGTCACTAACAGTCGGCATCACGTTGTCCGGCGGAGACGGCAACGATATCCTTACCGGAGGCAGTGGCAATGACATCCTGCTTGGTGGTGCCGGAAACGACACGCTATCTGGTGGTGCCGGTAACGATACCATCGTGGGAGGCGCAAATGACGACCTGATGTCCGGAGGTGACGGCGATGACATATTCTTCATCGATGAATCGCTCGACGTTGTTACCGATGGTGGTACCGGTTTTGACAAGGCAGTGATCAGCAACGCCGCTGGCCTCACGGTAGATATCGGATCCTGGACATCTGTGGAGCGGATTAACGGCTTCACCGGTGACGACGTAATCGATGGTTCCGGCCTGACGACTGGCATCGTGATGTCTGCATCTGACGGTAACGATACTCTCACCGGCGGATCTGGTGATGACACGTTCTATGCTGGTATGGGGGAAGACACAGTCAACGGTGGGGCCGGAAACGATGCTCTTATCGGCAACGCAGGTAGTGATATCCTGACCGGTGGATTGGGTGATGATTTCCTGCTCGGTGGAACAGAGGCCGACACTTTTGTGTTTGCCGACGGATTTGGACAGGACCGCGTCAGAGACTTCTTCGATGTGGACCCAATAACCGGTACGCCCATCCCGCTGCAGGAAGATTTCCTGGACTTTGTCGGGGTCACCTCGGTGATCTCGATGGCTGATCTGATTCTAACTCAGGATGGAGCAGATACGGTCATTACGTTGGCGGCCGGTGGCACCGACCAGATCCTTCTGGACGGGGTCGACGTGACCTGGTTAGGCGCCGAAGACTTCGTGTTCGCCTAGGGAAAAGTGCCTTTTGACAAAGGTAAAGAAAACAACACAAGCGGATTTAGGTCCGCCTGTGTTGCCTAAATCCAGCCTGGTGATTTTGGATTGATCAAAAAATTGACGGCGAACGAACAACAAAGGGGAAACGTCACCGCGCATCAGAAATCAACAGGCACATGATCGTACCGAAATCCAACCTGCCTGCGCAAGAAGTCCTGAACCAGTTCATGCTCAAGAAAGGAGGCCGAATTCCCCATGTCTCTTGTCGCCAAAATACCAAGAAATGTAGCCGGAATACCAAAAAAGGCGATGATGGGCGGTATTGGATCTCTCAATTTGTCCGAGCGATTTGCCATTGTCAGTTTGGTGGTTTTGATTTCGGTGGCGTACGTAGCCGGGAATTGGGTTGAACGTGTTATTGAACAAAGTGTTGTGCAACATTCGGCGTCGGCGTCGGCGGTTTTTATGGATAGTTTCGTGGCACCTCACGCTCAGGATCTTGGCACCAAGGACGGTCTTACTTTAGCAGATGCAGATGCCATTCTTTCACTGTTGTCAGGCACAGAGTTTGGAAATAAAATCGCGTCAGTCAAGCTCTGGAAGCCAGGTGGCCTAATAGCCTTCAGCAGTTTCGACGAATACACCGGGAAAACTTTTCCGGTGTCGGAAAAACTCACAAATTCTTTCGCAGGCATCGTTTCAGCAGATTTTGACAGCTTAGAGGGCAAGGAGGATGAACTCGAAAGAAGCATCGGAGTCCCGATTCTGGAAATATACAGCCCGGTGCGCGATCAGTCGACAGGTGAAATCATTGCTGTTGCCGAGTTTTACGTTATCGCCGAGGAGCTTCAGTCGAAACTTTATTCGGTAAAGTTGAACAGTTGGCTCCTGGTGAGCGGATTGACGGTTTTTGTCTATCTTACGCTGTTCAGCCTGGTTCTAGGGGGCAGCAAGACAAGGGATCTCGAGAACCAAATCGAGGAACGAACACTTCTTTGGGAGCGCCTTCAGGACTCAAACCAAAAATATTCTGAGATTAACGAAAATTTCCTTCGTCGCCTCGGGTCTGATTTGCACGATGGACCGGCGCAACTATTGGGCTTAGCGCTGTTGCGGTTGGACAGCATTCGTCCGACAAAATCCAAATCCAAGGACGGCGCCAAAAAAGGACAGGATACCTTTCAGGCTCTGGAAACGACGCTGACTGACGCAATGACGGAAATCAGAAGCCTGTCTTCAGGACTGATTCTTCCAGAATTGAACGGCATGACACTTTGGAACATCCTGACGAAAGCTGTTCGTGCACATGAACGCCGAACCGGGGTGAAGGTGGAGGCCAGATTCCAAGAGTTACCAGAATACGTCCGGAATCCCTACGGGATATGCCTGTATCGGTTTGTGCAAGAATCTTTGAACAATGTTTTCCATCATGCCAATGCTTCCAGTGTGCTGGTTACCGCTGAATGTACCGAAAAATTGCTTCGTGTGTCGGTGAAAGATAACGGCACGGGGATTGATAAGAGTCAGAGTGACGATA
>QIHS01000549.1 GCA_003229095.1 Woeseia sp.
CTGATTCTGCGTGACAACGGCGGTCAGTTGCTGGCCACAGGCAAGGCAACAAATGGCGGTGTCACGATACTGCCAAGTCATCCGTTCAACTTTTACGTGGAGGACCCGGCTGATCCGGCAGGGCTGATTTATATCGGTCCGGACAACTGGGACCCCGCAATCCATACCGCTGCGACGCTGCGCTCGATCCACCGGCCGCTCGGTGCATCTGTCACCAACACGGCATTGACCCGGGAGACCCGGCGGGAATTGACCTATACACGCGTTTTGCAGGGTCTGGAGATCGGACTGCCGGGTGACTGGTTCATGGATGTCTCTTTTATGTGGGCCAAGGCACAGCGCACCACGGCTGCTCCAAGCGCCATCCGCTCGGATACCTATCAGCAGCTCGTTCGCGACGGTTCGTGGAACCCGTTCGGCACACGTATCACCAATCCGGGGCTGATTTCGCCCAAAGATGCAGCCGATACCGCGAATTGCTTCAATGTCGATTTAGGGGCCTGCACGGCAGGTAACTCGGCCAGCGTCCAGGATCAATGGAACCAGCGCTCTGTCAGCACGGCAAGTGCTTCGGAGAAGGTGGTGGACCTGGTCGCATCGGGTGACTTGTTCGATATTGGATCCGGCACTGTGGCAGCAGCGGTCGGGGCCCAGTTTCGCGATGTCGAATATATGTCCTTTCCTGACTCTCTTAGTTCAGCAGGTGAGGACGGCTCACAAGGCATTTCGGGTGCGGTAACCGGACGCCAGGACGTTTTGGCTTTTTTCGCCGAAGCAGTGGTGCCACTAGGAGACATCGGCGAAGTTCAGCTCGCCATCCGCAACGAGGACTACGGCGACGGTCTATCAACAACCGACCCAAAATTGTCGTTCGAATTCGGACTGGGTGACAATTTTGGCGCTCGAGCATCCTGGGGGACTTCGTTTCAGGCACCGACGGTTCGTCAGACGGGGCGTGCAGCCTCGTCGGCCTTCATCGACGATCCCGCATCGGCGACAGGACCGGGTGGCAGCTTTGTCTGTACTAATCAGCAAGTGGCCAACAATATCAGCGTCGTTGTTGAGGGCGCGCCGGGACTTTCGCCACAGGAGGCGGAAAACTTTAGTGCGGGGCTTGTGTTCCAGAGCGATAGAATCAGGGCCAGTATCGACTATTTCAGCTTTGACTATACGGACTTAATTGCGGCTGAGGCAGGAGCTCAGGCTATCGTGGAAGCACAGTGTGCGGGGATTGAGAATACTGGTATGCCGATCATTGCTGACCCCAGGGTCACTCGCGACGCGACCGGCCAGGTGCGCGAAGTCAGATCGCAATTCACCAATATTGGCTCTGTCAAGACAGACGGCGTCGACGTCAATGCTGACTACACCATGGATATCGGCAATGGATCGTTGATCCTGGACCTGAGTGCTACGTATCTCCTGAACTTTGACGTTGATCGCAATGGTGACGGAATCCAGGAATTCGACGGAGCAGGAAGCAGGAACCAATCGAACGCGTTTGGCACCATGCCTGAGCTTCGTGGCAATGTCAGGTATACGGGCACCCATACGGCTCGCCTGGGGTTGAATCACATCGGCGGCTACAAAAATGACCAGGGCAACGATGCGGAGATCAACTCGTGGACGACGCTTGATGGGTTGTATTCGTACACGTTTACCGGATTGCTAGGCGACGGTGATACAACGCTTTCTGTCGGTGCGAATAACATCCTCGACCAGGATCCGCCGGCATTGTTTCGGGCTGACACAGACGGTGTGCGACAGGGACGATTTTTTGCTAACGGCCGTTACAACCGGGGCTGGGTTGATCGCCCGGGATATGACGATAGAGCGGGTCATGACCTTCGTGGGGTGACTGTGTACTTCCGCTTCAAGCACGCTTTCTAAACATGACACAAGCCAGACGAAAAGAGGGGCCTTGCGCCCCTCTTTTCTTTTCAGCAGCAGCGTTGCTGCTATTGTCGGCAAGAATGACGGCTGCGCAGACGGTCGACCTGTCGTCGCTTGAAATCTGCGCCAATCTGGAAACACCCGAGCTCAAGCTGGCCTGTTTCGACGCGATCATTGCCACCGGCAGGACATCCGGCGAGCAGGCACCTGCGGACGGCGCAACGATCGTACTTGAGCATGCACCCGTGGTAGTTGATCCTGAACCGTACGCTGCCAACGTTGGCACGACACCCGGGGCAAGAGAATCTGTCGCTATGGCGCCGGCTGCGCTTGGAGATGATGTCGGTCAGAAGCACCTGAATGATTCAGAACAACCGGAAAAGAAAATCATCAGGGCAACCGTCACTGAGGTCAGCCAGGGATACAACAAGATTCTCTATTTTCATCTGGCGAACGGTCATGTGTGGCGCCAGATTGAAGCACGCCATCTGCAATATCCGAAAGGTCGCGATTTCGAGATTAATATTACACAAGGCATGTTCGGTGCATACCGCCTGCGCATTGGCGATGACGGCCGGATGGTGGCAATCAGGCGCGTAAAATAGACGACGCAAACATTGTTGCGTAGGCTTCGTAACAGTCGCCGCTGGCGAAATACAATCCGGACCTGACACGCTCCCGACTCCAGTAGGAATTTCACAACGATGACAGATGAGCCCGTCCCGGAATTCGACGTTAACAAATGCCTGACGATGCAGTTCGGTACTCTGTTTGTGTCGCATCTGTGGCCAGATAGTCAAGAAATGAACCAGGGTCTGGCCAAACTGATTCTGGCTGAAGAAAAATCCGATGATAAGGGTCGCGGTATTCGCTCCAATGCCGGTGGCTGGCAGTCACGCGGCAACCTGATCACCAGGTCCGAGCCGGAAATTCTGGCGCTGAAGCAACGCATGGAGACCGTCGTGTTCGACTTGCTTGGTGCAATCGTTCGCAAGGACGGAACGGAGCGGACGTTCACGCTCTTGTTCGATTCCTGGGCGAACGTGTGTCGAAATGGTAACTACAATGTCGTACATACGCATCCCAATGCCATGTGGTCTATGGTCTATTATGTAGCGGACGGAGAGCCCGATCCCTCGATACCCTATGGCGGGCTGCTGGAATTGCTTGATCCACGAGAATCTGCAAATTATATCCAGATACCGAACACGGTCCTGGACGGACGTACCTTCGTCGAAAATCGGCCCGGTCGCATGGTTTTGTTTCCCAGTTGGGTCAAGCACATGGTGCACCCGTTCGTCGGTAGTGGCGTTCGTATTTCTATCGCCTGTAACGTCAATGTTGTCGAAGATATTCGCACCAACCATCCGCAGGATTACCAGGCAGCAACCGCAAAGGCGCCGGTTGACGGCAAAGCGTAGACAGTCATTACTCCAGAGGGCCCGTGGCCGTGTCAGGGTCTGGCTAGGGGCTGCCCGGCAAGCGCCCCAGTGGCTTCGCCGCCCCGAATTGCAAAGGTGCCATTGACGACAACATAAACGGCGCCCTCAGCCATTTCACGTGGCGATTCGAATGTAGCCTTGTCGCGATATTTCGCCGGATCGATAACCGCAAGGTCGGCGACATATCCTTCCCGCAAGTATCCTCGTTCCGGCAGTCTAAAAAAATCTGCGGCAAGACCGGAAAAACTTCGTATGACGAATTCCGGCGGCAATAGCCCGGATTCGAATACGAACATGTGCATCTTCTTTGGAAAAGCACCATATGTTCGCGGGTGTGTAATGGGTTGATCGGGGCGTGGCGTTCGACCGTCCGTGCAGGTCATCATCCACGCTTCCTGGCCCAGAACACGGGTATTGTTGTCATCGTAGAGTTCCAGGTTCATGACGCCCTTGTTACCCTCGCGCAGAATCTGTTGTACGGCAAGCGCGGGCGACAGCTCTCGTTCCCGCGACACCTGGGCAAGTGTCTTGCCGTTCAGATCAGGCTGCGGATCGACGAACATGATTTTGTCCGCTCCCCCACGAATCTGCAGCATGGCGCTGGTGGCCCGGGCAATATCCGTTGACAGTTCGGCATCTTCGAAACGCGCAATCATGGCGTCCTGTCCACCGGCGACGGCCCAATCGGGAATCGTGTACGACCTCAGGTTGCTCTGCGTCGCTGTATAGGGGTGATGCGCCGCCCAGACGTCAACGCCACGAGCCCGTGCATCATTGATATACCTGGCGCCGACATCGGCACGGCCATAGTTGTGCGCACCCTGCAGGTTGTAGTGGCTGAAAATCGTGCGTAACCCGGATTCTTCGGCGATACGAATGCCTTCTTTGACTGACGCGTCATAGCCAACACCCTGGTATACCGCGCCGAGGTCGCGATCATGGGTGTCGTAAATAGCCCCGCTGTATTCGGCGGCGGTTCTAGCCAGCGCGATAACTTCTTCAGTCGATGCGTAAGTGCCCGGCACGTAGAAGAGGCCGGCGGACAAACCGAAAGCGCCCTCGTCCATGCCCTTTCGCACAAGTGCCTGCATCGCTGCCATTTCGTCACTCGTTGGGGCGCGATTTTCTGAGCCCATGACCTCGTTTCGCACATTGCCATGACCAACGTACAAAATTCCGTTTGTGCCAATTCCGTTAGTTCGCCAATGCTCCATGCGTTCTGCCACGTTGCTTGAGCCAGTACCGTCCGTACCCAGAACCACAGTCGTGATTCCCTGGCGAAGAAAGGGTAATGCGTCTCGACCATAGTCTGGATCAAGTTCAGCATGGCTGTGGGTGTCGATAAAGCCCGGAGCGAGCCAAAGCCCGGCGACGTCTATCGTGTCATCCGACCTTACATTTGCCGCAATGGCGTCACCTATGAACACGATCTTTCCGTCGCTAAAACCGAGGTCGGCTACAAACGGTGGTTCACCTGTCCCATCAAATAGCTGACCATTTAGAAACAGGTACTGAACGACGGTTGCCGGATCGGTGTTCTCATTCTCTGTCGGACCGCATGCTGCCGTGAATATTGCGAGGACTATAGCCAGGGTTCTTCCGCGTCCGCTTATTCGCATACTCGCTGCCTCTCAAATGAACGATCAATGACTGAGAAATAACCCATTCTGCTATAAGATAGCGTGAGAAGAATTATCAGCGCAAGCTTCGCCTGTGTGCTGAGTCGATACAAAAAAGGGGTTCGATCATGCGGCCGATGTTACGTGGTTTTCGTTACGCCTGTTTGCTACCAGTGCTCGCCTGCGGCCCCGTTCTGGGCGCCGGGATTGATCTTCTGATCACAGACGCTCGTGTCGTTGATGGCACCGGCAGCCCCTGGTTCGTGAGCGACGTCGCGATTGACGATGGCTACATCGTCGCGATGGCCGCATCACTCGATATCGATGCCGATCAGGTTATCGACGCATCCGGCAGAGTGCTTGCACCGGGCTTCATTGACGTACATACGCACGTGGAGTCTTCGAGCCATCGTGGTGGCCTGGAGCTGTTCCCCCGCGCTGATAATTATCTGCTGGATGGCGTGACGACAATTATCACAGGCAACTGTGGTTCGTCGGAGGTCGATGTTGGCGCTTACAGTCGCAGATTAAGCGATCTGGGCATCAATGTGGCGACACTCGTCGGCCACAACTCCGTTCGGCGAACCGTAGTGGGCCTCGACGATCGGGCTCCTACAGCGGCAGAGATGCGTGAGATGCAGCAACTCGTAAACAGGGCAATGCTGGACGGTGCTGTAGGCTTTTCTACAGGGCTGTTGTACGTGCCCGGTACGTACGCGACAACAGTGGAAATCATCGGCCTCGCAAAGGTTGCTTCGCGACATGGAGGCGTTTATGCGAGCCACATTCGTGAACAAGGCGCCAACCTGCACGATTCAATCAGCGAGGCTGTGCAGATTGGCCGCGAAGCGAATATGCCTGTGCAAATATCGCATTTCAAAATCAAAGGGCCATCTCGATGGGGCAGCATTGGCGACGCTCTTGACCTTGTTGAGTCTTACCGGCGCGAAGGCGTCGACGTCGTCATTGACACTTATCCTTATGCAAGAGCAAGTACAAACCTTGGCGTAAACTTGCCGCGGTGGGCGGTGTCCGGTGGTTCTGCTGATATCGCTGCCCGAATCGATGACCCGCAGACCAACGAACGCATTGTCGATGAAATGAAGGCCATGCTTGCTGATGGGGGATATCCAGACTATTCGTTTGCTACCGTCGCGCAATACGCGCCTGAACCCTCGTATGTCGGGCGTACAATTAGCGAAATAAATCGCATGCTGGAACGATCCCCCAATACCGACAACGAGATTCGGACCATTCTCGACATGATGATCGATGGTGGCGCTGCAGGGCGAATTCAAGGCGCGTCGATGGTCTATCACTACATGAGCATGGAAGATGTGGACTCAATTCTTCGCTACCCGAACACAGCTGTTGCCAGCGACGGTTCAATCACCGCGTTCGGCAGGGGGCAACCCCACCCGCGTTCTTATGGCACTAACGCCAGGATTTTCGCGGACTTTGTGCGTGACCGTAAAGTATTGACGCTTGAAGATGCGGTGCGGCGCATGACCTCGCTGCCTGCCCGAACATTCTCTTTCCATGACCGTGGCATCGTCCGTCCCGGGTTTGTTGCAGATCTTGTATTGTTCGATCCCGATAAAGTGTCCGACAGGGCGACTTTTTCAGATCCACATCAATATAGCGTGGGGTTTGACTACGTTGTGGTAAACGGTGTCGTGGCGGTCGAAGAAGGTGAATTGACTGACAAGCGTTCCGGAGAATTTGTCAGACACACTGGTGCCAGGTAACGTAGAGGCAGTCTGCTTTTCCATGAGGACCGGTAACCCGGGTTAACAGGATGCTGAAATGAAAAAACAGCCCAACCGGAATGTTTATCACATGGCGTTGCGACCGAACGATCATCCAGGAAAGCGTAGCAGGAAAATGATCGTCATGACTGCAGCGTTGATGGTATGTACATCAATTGCATCGTGTGCACACTCTGACGACCCGAGGACTCCACGGCGTCAGATAGCATCTTGTCCAGAGGGCCTGATCCTGATTTGTACGAGCAGGCAACCGCCGTCGCGGGGTGGTGATGAAGATATCCCGCTTTACGAAGACTGCACGTGTAAATCGAATATCTAGCCCGCGTTTTTCACCAGTTCGCCGCGCGGACTGTGTTGTAGTGACGCACAAAATCGGCAACGCCTATTCTTTGGCTTGCACCAGGTGTAAGCCATCTAGTGCCGCTTGCGTATCCAGAATCAGTGTGTGGTCTACTCCGTTGTCGACATAGCTGATCTCAATCCTTTGCGGAGACGGTGACAAAGGAAATAACAGAATGAGACTTTTCTCCTCGTCTTCCTGCAGCTCAACAGGCAGCAAGGTCTGCCGAGATTTGATCTAATCATCGACCTTAATGTTATTGATTCCACGAAAGGCTCCGCCCACAGCCAGCACCGGTATCAGTGCGACCACTGCGATAGCTCCCGGCACCGCTCCACCGCCAATCACTCCGGCGGTGCCGGTTCCCGAAAGGCTGAACGCGGTAAAGGCGCTTGCACCCGACAGCACAGTCCCACTTAAACCCGCCTTGACCTTCAGTCCTTCACCCTTGTAGCGACGCTTGGCTTTCCTGGTGCCTTTGACCAGCGCTTTGCGATCATAACGGGGTTCAATCTCAGTGCCGAGTGAATCCACTACAATAATATTCGTA
>QIHS01000048.1 GCA_003229095.1 Woeseia sp.
ATATCAGGATCGATTTGGCGCGCCAGTCACGCTCGACGGCGACTATTGTGTTTGTACAATTCCGGCAACCGTATTAAGCGGCATTGCGAACGATTTTTCCGCCGCACACCTGGCTGAAATTAGCGGATTTAGTTACACGAGTGCCGGAAAAATCGCTTTCCAGTCGCGGCGTTTCTGGGAGCAGGACCACAATATTTACGGCGGCATTTCCTGGACGACGCAAAACATTACGCAGATCTGGTATCCCAACAGCGCTTTCGGCAGAAGCAACGGCATCCTGGTTGGGGCATACATATTTGGCGGGGCGGCAGGCAACGAATTTTCAAACCAGACGCCACAACAGCGAATCAACGCAGCGATCTCTCAGGGCAGCAATCTGCATCCCGAGATGACCGGCGAAGCTGCACGTGGAATCAGCGTCTCCTGGCCAAAAGTTCCTTTTCAACAGGGTGCCTGGGGCGTATCAACACCGGTTACCTTGTTAACGGCCGATGAGAATATTTTCTTTGCGGGTGAACATCTTAGTATTCTGCAGGGGTGGCAGGAGGGTGCGATTCTCTCGGCTTATCTTGCGCGTGATGTCTAGCTGTTAACATCGTGCCAATCGGTCGGCATCACCTGTCAGGTTTTCCTTGAAGGGATGGCTCCCTTCGGTCCGCTTGATTCCCTTCAAGAAAAACCTGACAGGTGATGCCTTGAGTGTTCGCGGCTTTCCTGTGATGAGCGTTACTTTTTTAACATTCGATAAAGTTGACTGGGACTTCGATCACATTGGTTGCGAGTCCGCCGCGAGATGTTTCTTTATATTTGTCCTGCATGTCTCGGCCGGTCTCGCGCATTGTCTGAATAACTTTGTCGAGGGAGACGAAGTGTTGGCCATCTCCACGTAGCGCCAGTCTTGAGGCGTTGATTGCCTTTACGGCTGCCATCGCGTTGCGTTCGATACAGGGAATTTGTACCAGGCCGCCGATCGGATCGCAGGTGAGTCCCAGGTTGTGTTCCATCGCGACCTCGGCGGCATTCTCGACCTGAGGAGGAGTGCCGCCTAAAACTTCGGTTAATCCTGCAGCCGCCATTGAGCACGCTGATCCGACCTCGCCCTGGCAGCCTACTTCTGCGCCACTAATCGATGCGTTGCGTTTGAATAGAAATCCAATGGCACCGGCGACCAGCAAGAAGCGCACCACGCCGTCATCGTTCGCGCCACTGCAGAAATTCGAATAGTAGTGCAGCACTGCTGGAATAATACCGGCGGCGCCATTCGTCGGTGCAGTCACCACCCGACCGCCGACTGCATTCTCTTCGTTGACGGCAAGTGCGTAGAGGTTTACCCAGTCGAGTATGGTCAACGGATCGCGGAGCGCCGCCTCGGGTTGCTCGGAGAGTTGCTTGTACATGTCCGCCGCGCGCCGCTTGACCTTCAGACCCGGCATAAGGCCGGCACTTCGACAGCCTTTGTCGACACATGCCTTCATCGCGCTCCAGATGTCCAGCAGTCTTGTGCGGATCTCGTCTTCGTCGCGCCATGTCAGTTCGTTTTGGAGCATTATCTCACTGATTGACAGGTCGTTGTCAGCGCAGAGTCGTAACAGTTCTACACCGCTCTCGAATGGAAAGGGCAGCGAAACTTCTGATTCGACTATTACCGGATCGTCTGTGTGATTTCCACGAACGACAAATCCACCGCCGACTGAATAGTAGACTCGAGAAAGAAGTTCGCTGCCATCCCCAGCCAGGGCAGCAAACTTCATTCCGTTCGGGTGGCCGGGGAGTGACTCTCGTTTTTCGAATATCAGGTCATTCTTGATTTCAAAGAAAATGTGCTGCTCGCCGAGTAATTGTAGTGAGCGGGATCTTTCTATTTCAGCCATGAGAGCAGGGATTCTGTCGACATCTACAGTTTCGGGCTGCTCTCCGCTAAGTCCAAGGACAACGGCTTTGTCAGTTCCGTGTCCTCGGCCGGTCGCGCCGAGAGAACCATACAAATGGATCTGTATTCGTTTGACAGATTGTAGATGGCCCTGTTCATGCACTCTCGATACAAACATTGATGCAGCGCGCATCGGGCCAACAGTATGTGAACTGGATGGGCCGATGCCAATCGTGAAAAGGTCGAATACGCTAATAGCCATGGCGCAAGTATCTCATTGTGAAGGTGTCTGCAGCCAGCAAATAATCAACTAAACGGCGGGCATGGCAATCGAGCTGATGCAGCATCACTTGAGGCTTTCTTGCGAACGTTGACCGATGCCAGGGTCCAGCCTCTGCTCAGCCAGTAATGTCTACGCAAGCAAGCTGGAAAGATACCCGCTTACTTCAGAAGTTCGTGACCAGCAGGTAGCTGATGCATCGCCCACATTACGAGGCGATGTTTTATCTTTGGCAACGTCACCTGGTCCTTCGGCAATGGGCTGATTTTTTTGTCATGCACCAGCAGTCGATACGAATACTCAATCTTCAGGTCTTGTGAATCGGTTGCTTCAAATTCAACGATCTTCCGCTTGACCGCGTCTTCCATGATCAGGCGCAATGCTTCTTTCAGAAGTTCTTTCTCGTTTTTTACTTTCTTTGCCATGAAATGATACTATCGCTTCCACCGTCAGGTTGCTGATTCACACGCCAGATTGCTGATTCCCAAGTTCGGGAAGCGGGGCAATTCAATGGTCATCGAGTATTTCTCAATCGGTCAAATTATTCATTGAGATAGAGTGATGATTCGACCGTGACCGTTTCGTGATGTTCCAGGAAAATACTGGCCAGCGTTGTTGTTACATACATTTTAACAGGGGTTATTCGCAATGAAAATGTTCAAAAGAGTTGCCATATGCGCAGTTTTTCTTTCCGGCAGTACGACCGCAAGTGCAGTGGACTTCAATGTTGAGGTCATCAATCTGACCAACGGCTTGTGGTATACACCTTTCCTGATTGCCGCACATCCCGAGGGCACCAGTCTGTTTACCACTGGACAGCCAGCATCTGCCAGTTTGCAGGCAATGGCTGAAGGCGGGGATATTTCGTTCTTGGTTACCGATTTGGAAGCGATCGGCGCAACTATAGCCGAGGATCCGGCTGGCGGGTTTTTGGCACCAGCGATGAGTGCAAACGCTGACTTGAATACAGACGGCACAAGCAACGTATTGCTGTCAGTTGTGTCAATGCTGCTGCCAACGAACGATGCATTCGCTGGTCTGAACGCAATCATTATTCCTACTGAACCAGGGACTTATATCTACAATATTCCCGCCTATGACTCAGGAACGGAAGCAAACGACGAAATCATCAACGGTGGTATGGCGCCAGGTGTTCCGGGCATACCGGGCGATCCAGGCGGGCTTGGCGGCACGGGTGGTACCGGTGCAGCTATGGCCGATGCCAACACCAACGTGCATATTCATCGCAATACCCTGGGTGACCTTGACCCGGATGCTGGTCGAAGCGATCTGAATAGCACCGTTCACCGCTGGTTGAACCCGGTCGTTCGTGTTGTCGTCACTGTCAACGAAATGGTAGCGCCATGAGAGTCCGCTATCAAGGCGCGACGCGCTTTCTATCGATAGCCGTCGCGAGTCTGTTTCTTGCCGCGTGCGGTAGCGGCAGTAACATCCCTCCGGCGGCACCACTGCCACCGCCGCCGCCGCCGCCGCCGACAGCAAGTTTTGATGTTACGGTAACGAATCTTACCAATGCGCAGCCGTTGTCCCCGATCGCAGTGATTGCTCACTTGTCAGGTTATGACCTTTTCACGGTGGGTTCTTCTGTCACCGTGGGATTTGAGGATATGGCTGAAGGGGGCGACAACATGGCGCTTCTCGCCGAGGCGGACGCCGATGCTGACAGTCGGGATACTGGCACGGGTATGGCACCCATTGGTCCAGCCGGTAGTGAAACTGTCACGCTCACGGTATTTGACAGTGCGCGACCCGGACTGCTCATCAGCGTAGGTACGATGTTGGTCAATACCAACGACGCGTTCACGGGGCTGGATGGCGCGGCTATCGAATCTATGGCAGTCGGGGACGTTCTGAGTTTCAGAACAGTGGCCTATGATGCGGGCACCGAAGCCGATACGGAGCAGGCTATTCATATTCCCGGACCAGCAGGGGGTGGTGAAGGGTTTAACGCCGATCGCGACGATCAGGCTGACCTGGTGACAATGCACTCGGGCATTGTCAGCCAGGATGACGGATTCGCCACATCGGACTTGACGGAGCAACATCGCTTCGACAATCCAACCGCGATGGTTCGAATAGTACGTACGCAGTAGAAGTACCTCAGCTCGGGCCCGGACTTTGAACGCTGAGTCCGGGCCCGGCGCTTTTCCGACAATTCATATTGTGACAATTTCGTGAAATCTCCAGTCTAATACCTATCGACACCTGATAATGACGCCAACGCGGCGAACGACGTTGGGCAGGCCAATCGATAGCTTGCAGGAACTTGCAAGCCACGCGATGGTGATTAATCCAACTGCGGAGATCTACCTTCCCGATTCCGACTTCGAGCTAGAGACGAAATTACTGACGCCTTCTAAGGTTCTCGTCGCTACTGAGAAAGCCGGATTGTGCCGGTCTGGCTCAGGCGAAGGTATTCCAGTCGCAAGTCTATCGTCTGGGCAATCGTCGAATTAGCGAACCGATGGTCAGATAAAATGACTCAACGCCTCCCTCGGCCAGACCGTAACCAAAATATATTGGGCCCACCGGGGTGTCGAATCCGGCAAAAAGACTTCCGGCAATTTTCAGAGAATCGACGCTGATATCGTCACGGTCAAACCACACGCCGCCTGCTTCGATACTGCCCCCGATGTAGAACGGCGTGCCTAGAAAAGAAGTTTTTTCTTCGCTCATACGGCGATAATAGACAATACTTGCAAGCCCCGCGTGACGACCGAATAGTTCATCGGGTTGATACCCGGACAGACGTGTAATGCCGCCGAGGCTGGTTGTTTCCTGGAACGGTACGACTTCATCATTGGAGAGCGTGTTCGCGCTCAGCCCAAATAGGAATGTGGACGCTCCATGAGTCAGCGGTTTGTACAAATCGAAGAAATAAGCTGTTGCAGTTGCATCAGCGCCGAATGACGTTAGCGGCTGATTAATTTTTGCGTCCAGAAAAAGCCCGCTACGCGGGAATGCCGATTCGTCCAACGTGTCCCTAAGGTATTCAAGTGTAAGTTGACTAATGGTGAAGTGCTGCGCACCGTCTGTCATAAATCCGCCGATCTTCAGTCTTGTATCCGCGTATCCGATCTCGTAGCCCAAACGAATTTCGGCGTGGTTACCCAAAGCACGGCCGGCATCCAACGCAAAAATACTGCGTTGATCATGCCAGATAGTCTGGCTGTTGGCGGTCCGCACACTAATGTTGCGGCCTGCATATTCAAGTGATGGAGCAATGAAAAAACTGTGGTCGTCTGAAACCGGTTGGTAAAATTCACTGAACAACCCGGTTCGTAAACCCAGACGCAATCGATTGATCCACTTGGCCCCTGATTGATTGACGTCGCTGGTCAGGGATTCAATTCGCCTTCGAAATTATCGGACACGCGCAGCGCTGCTTTGAGTATTGTAGGTCCCCACGGTTTGTCTTTCAGCTCGATGTTCAGTTTCGTGCGGTTGTTGTCTGTCACCATCTCATATTGAATCGTACTGAATGTGCCTTCGCTGTAGATACTCGAAATGTTGCCTTCCAGCTGGTTGAGATCAAGAATCTTCCCTTCTTGCCAGGCCAACAATTTCCCAACCGACTCCCGGGTTCCGGGAGATTTGTGATTTATGTCTATTTCGTCAATAGTCGGGAGTGCCTTTACCTGCGCCGGTCTTGCGGCGACATGCGCGGCGTAGTCGGAGTGCGATAACGACAAACGCTGCAGTTGATCCAGATGCGTCAGCGCGGCTTCCTCACCCCAGCCAATTGCGCTGTATGCATGTGTAAAATCTGTTGCGCCTAAATCTCTCAAGTCTGGCAACACATAGATGTCGTCGGAGGTGAGCGTTACGATCTCCTCATCTGTCTCGGCGTTCATCAGCCCATTAATTATCTGGTTGAGGACCGCCCCGACCGAATCAAGATCGCCTGCAGCACTAAGCGGAGTCCTGACGTCGACTACGATTAATACGTCCGCTCCCATGGCCCTCGCAACATCCACCGGAACATTGTTGACGATGCCGCCGTCTACGAGAATCATGCCTTCGTGGCGCACCGGTTCGAAACCGCCGGGGACAGACATACTCGCACGGACGGCAATCGTCAAATCGCCATCATCAAATACCACTGGCTGCATCGTGACAAGATTGGTTGCTACGGCGCGAAATGGAATTGGCAAATCATCGAACTGCCTCACCTGACTGGTGTCGATCAGCAGGCGCCGCAGCAAAATCTCCATCCTCTGACCCTGCAACAGGCCCGTCGGCAACTGGAATTTTCCGTTGTTGAAGCCGACTTCCATTGATATAGCGAATTCGGCGTCGTTTTTTTTGCTCCTGATCGAATGTTCATTTCGAGGGCCCTTGTCATTCAGAGCGTCCAGCCAATTGATCGAATTGACGATTTCTTCAATTTCCGCCGGACTTTTTCCCGATGCATAGAGTGCGCCGACGATGGCCCCCATGCTGGTACCTGCAATATAGTCAATTGGAATGCGCTCGCGCTCGATGATCTTAAGGACGCCGATGTGGGCGGCACCTCTGGCACCTCCACCGCCGAGGACAAGGCCAATTTTCGGTCGTTCCGCCCATGCAGGTGCCAAGATCAACACGGATAAGATGGCCATGAACACGGTACTTCTTAGAGAACGACTGGCCGGAACTGGCGTTACTGATTTCACAATTGACTTTCTCCTTCCTAAAAGGGTGTTTCGACGAAGTTGCAGCAAGCTGCTTTTCTGTTTTTAGCAGAATCTCGCCGGATGTTTTGACAAGTCGAGGGCGTTAGCCAGCTGAAAGAGTAGCAATCAAGAGGCTCAGTTCAAAGCCATCATCGATACTCTCAAGGCGAAATTCATCGTAATTATTTTCTGAGCGGTGCAGCTCAGGATCTCGATAATCGTATGACCACAAACGTGTCGACGGTTGTCGTCGGATCAGCTGCAGGATATTGCATCCACCTCCTGTGATAATGTAGCGACGACGATTTGCGGGGAACACAATAATGAACAGAAAGAGTCCGGGTACTGCCCGACTGACGATTTCTTCGTTTGCAGTCACCTGTGCGCTTGCGTTGGGTGCGTGCGGCGATGCTGGAGCGCCGGACGATAGTATTCCCGATAACGGTCGCTCGGATGAATTGCCTTACGAGCGAATGGCAGAGCGAATTACAACGCAGCTCTCAATAGCAGAAGGTGAAAGAGTCCTGATAGGTAACGAACCTGCACATCACCCGGCACTGACTGCAGCAACCGAGGCTTCGCTCGTCCGCGCTGGTGCGATCGTTGAACTGCATACCTATGGTGCCGACGACGATTTCGAGGGTCGCCTTCGGGATGCAGACATCTATATCTGGATGCCATTTAGCCTGGAGACAGACGTGCCTTCATTGCTGCAGGAATTTCCCGTTGCAGGAAAGTGGGTCCTCGAGGGTACCAATCGCCAGGTGCATTTCCACTGGGGCGATGGCACTCGCGCGATTGATGGAATGCAGGGCAATCATTCGGCCGAATACGATTCTATCTATGCTGCCGCGCTCGAAATTGATTACGACAAACTCGACATGAGTATTCGTCGTGCGGCTGATGCAATGCGTGCCGGGGAGATGCGGGTGACAACACCCGCGGGCACTGACATTCGTTTTCGAGTCGACGACAGGCTGATCACCATACAATCGGGTGATGCCTCGCTAGCAGCGACTGGCGACAAGCCGTTGACCATTCAAAGGGAGATCGAATTACCGGCGGGCGTGCTTCGTTTTGCGCCGATCGAAGAGAGTGTCCATGGCGTGGTCATTGTGGCTTATGCTCGACTGCTTGCGAATCCATGGGCGCGCTCCGACGATCCGCCGGCTGTCCGTAACCTGCGGCTTAGTTTTGAGGCAGGCAAGCTGATTAAGATGACCGCAGATGAGGGTGCAGACCAGTTCCAGGCGTTTCTGGATGAGAATTCTGCGCTCGACATGTTTCGCGAGTTTGCACTCGGTTTTAATCCCAGACTCATACAGCCGGAAGGGATCGAATGGCTGCCCTATTATGGCTATGGGGCAGGCGTTGTTCGCCTGAGTATTGGCAACAATCAGGAACTCGGAGGAGCAGTCACTGGCCAGGGCTTCAGGTGGTTCCTGTTTCCGGATGCCACGGTGACGCTCGCTGGCGGTGAGCTGCTTGTGGATGGCGGTGTGTTGAATGAACTCTGAGACAGGGCAGAAATCGGGTCGCCGTTTTTCTCACACGATCACGAAATTTCTTATCGTCGTTGTTACGATGCTGGCCGGGGCTCTGACTGTCACTGCCTGTTCTGACGTGTCCACCGAACCTCGCCCTCTCATAGAGCGTGCAAGGTCACTTCAGGTCGATGCGCAGAACTCCGCTGCAGAAAAAAAGCCTGTGGTCGTATTCGTATCCCAGCATGGATGCGAGTTTTGCCATTTATTGAGAGAGAAAGTGCTGCATCCAATGCTTGCGGCAGGTGAGTTACAAGAGCGGATCATTCTTCGCGAAGTGAGCCTTGACGATGGATTCAGCTTTGACGATTTCGATGGAAAAATCGTCAGTGGTCGTGAATTTTCGGATCGCTATGATGCTGTTGTAACGCCGACATTATTGTTTCTCGATAGTCAGGGGCGGGAAGTGGCCGAGAAGATGGTTGGCATCAACAATGTTGAGTACTACGGTTTTTACCTTGATAAGTCGATTGAATCTGCAACGAAGGAAGTTGCCAAAAGCTTGTAGTTTTCTGGCGGCATCGTTCAGATCAGTCAACTAAGAAAGTCACACTGGAGAGGCGTACCTAAAGTGCAGCTATGAGATCAGGAAAATCGAAAACACAGGAAATGCTGCGAAAGGTTGCGGCCGAAGGGGAAAAGCTTCCCGTCGAAGAACGCAGAAAATTCTTGAAGAACGGCCTTGTCCTTGCAGGCGGAGTGTTGGCCGGTGCTGGAATTGGCGGCAGAACGGACGCTGCTGAAAATGGATTACCGCCAAACGTTCCATCCTGGACACGTTCTTTGGGGCCCGGTGTGCTGAGCAATCCCTATGGAAAACCTTCACGGTTTGAGTCGCATATTGTCAGGCGAAATGTTCCGTGGCTTACTGCCGATCGCATTGCATCCGTTAGTTTCACGCCATTGGCCGAACTCGATGGCATCATTACACCCAGCAGCCTGGTATTTGAGCGATACCACGCAGGCGTACCGGACATAGATCCGGAGCAGCATCGACTCATGATTCACGGCATGGTGGGACGCCCCGTCATATTGACGTTGGATGATCTGCGACGCATGCCGGCAACATCTATGATCCGATTCCTGGAATGTCCGGCAAACGGTGGGATGGAGTGGCGTGGTGCGCAAATGGATGCCCTGCAATTCACTCATGGTATGTTGAGTTGTTGCGAATGGACTGGTGTGCTGTTGTCAACGTTGCTGCAGGAAGTCGGCTTACAAAAAGACGCAGCCTGGGTGCTGGCAGAAGGCGCCGACGGATCGCATATGAGTCGTTCTGTCCCGCTGGAAAAGGCGATGGATGATGCGCTGGTCGTCTATGCGCAAAACGGCGAGCCGCTCAGGCCTGAACAGGGTTACCCGCTGCGACTGATCAATCCTGGCTGGGAAGGCAATACCAGTGTCAAATGGTTGCGAAGGCTTGAGGTCGGTGACAAGGCCTGGTACCACCGCGAGGAAACCTCAAAATATACTGACTTGTTGGCGGATGGCAGGGCACGGAAATTTTCGTTCGTGCAGGAATGCAATTCAGTCATCACGTTTCCGTGCCCGGAAAAGCCTCTCAGGGAGAAGGGACGATACGAAATTCGAGGTTTGGCATGGTCTGGCAAGGGCAAGATCAGCCGCGTCGACCTTTCATTCGACGGCGGTATAAACTGGCGTCCTGCCCGGCTCAACGGCCTGGTGCTGTCCAAAGCGCTGACCCGGTTTAGCCTGGAATGGGACTGGGATGGCGGGCCGGCATTGCTGCAGAGTCGTGCCGTAGACGAGACGGGTTACGTGCAGCCCACCTACGAGCAACTTCGCTCAGCAAGAGGAACGAGTTCTATCTACCACAAGAACGCAATTCATACCTGGCGCCTGCACGAAGACGGAAAGTTAACGAATGTCCAGATTGCTTAGTACTGCAAGAATCAGCTGTACGGCGATGATATTCGCCGTGGCGAGTTACGGCTGTGTCGGCGACGATCAGACAGACGAGAGCCGGGCGACTGTAGCGGAACTCAATTCTCCGGATATTCGACCTGCCGGCCATTACGGTTATGGCTTGGATGCGAGTCCGGAAGAAATAGCCGGTTGGGATATCGACATACGCCCCGACGGTGTCGGTCTGCCTGAGGGCAGTGGCACGGCGGAAGGCGGTGAAATGTTGTACGAAAATCAGTGCGCCAGTTGTCACGGATCGTTTGGCGAAGGTGTCGGAAGATATCCCGTTTTGTCCGGTGGTGAGGGATCGCTAACGGAGGCCCGACCGGAAAAAACGGTCGGCAGTTTCTGGCCGTATGCGAGTACCTTGTGGGACTACATTCACCGTGCAATGCCCTACACCGAACCCGAATCGCTGAACGACGATGAGGTCTACGCAATCACTGCCTATGTTTTGTATCTCAACGACCTGGTTGATTACGACTTTGAGTTAACGAGGCACAATCTTACCGGCATTGAAATGCCCAACAGGGACGGTTTCTATGTCGATGATCGCCCGGACGTTAACAACGAGTTGTGTATGCAAAACTGCAAGGAACTCGGCAGTGTCAGGATTACCTCGGAGCCAGAGGCCGCAGAATCGGATAGCGACCCGGCCGATAAGGCCGTTGTCGTGCCGACGCTGGCAGGTGAAACTGTCTATCAGCAAGCCTGCGCACTTTGTCATGCAGCGGGCCTCGCGGATGCGCCTGTACCCGGCAATAATGAAGACTGGTCTGAAAGACTCACGCTTGGCCGGAACGTGATGTTGGAAAATGTGCTTTCCGGCAAGGGAGCTATGCCACCGCAGGGCGGGCTGGCACGGTTCAGCGATGCGGACGTGGCGGCAGCCGTCGATTTCATGTTGTCGCAATCAAGGAACTAGCCACAGTTTGCCGATGCAGTCGTAGGCAGTGAGGTCGTTAGCGCAGGCTTGAATTCTATGGATCGACGAGAATTTCTTTGCTTAATGGGCAGCGCTGGCACTGCGGGGCTGTTGTCAGGCTGTCGCCACGGCGAATTGCGTTCGAATCCCTACGAGTATCCATCATTTGGCAACACTCGTTTGCTGCACTTTACTGACTGTCACGCCCAGCTTTCACCGATCTATTTTCGCGAACCCAACGTCAATATCGGCGTTGGCAGCGCCAAAGGAAGATCACCGCACCTCGTTGGCAATCATCTGCTCGAGCAGTTGAAATTCGTTGCGACGGAGCGAGATACTTATGCGTTCACGCATCTTGATTTTTCCGCGTATGCCGAGAAGTTTGGGAAAGTTGGCGGTTTCGCACACCTGAAAACGCTGATCGATCAAATGCGAGGTGAAGTCGGCGAAGGGAATTCGTTGCTGCTCGATGGCGGAGATACCTGGCAAGGGTCGGCGACCGCGCTTTGGACCCGTGGACGAGACATGGTTGACGCCTGCAATCTGCTCGGCGTCGACGTAATGACGGGGCACTGGGAATTTTCCTACCTGGAACGGGAGGTGCTGCAAAACATCGCCCGATTCCGGGGCGAATTTATCGCACAGAATATTCGCGTATCGGAAGAAGCACAGTTTGAGGGAGCGGGCGTATTCGATGAGGATACCGGACACGCATTCAAACCTTTCACGATACGCACGGTAGGCGGCAGGCGAATTGCGGTTATTGGCCAGGCGTTTCCATATACGCCGATCGCGAACCCCAGTCGCTTTATCCCTGACTGGTCATTCGGCATCCGCGATGCCGAGATGCAGGAACTCGTCGATGATGTTCGGACAAATCACCGCGCTGATGCCGTTGTCGTCCTGTCCCATAACGGTATGGATGTTGACGTCAAGATGGCTGGCCGCCTGACCGGCGTGGACTTCATACTTGGTGGTCATACACACGATGGCGTACCGGAGCCGTTGATTGTCTCCAATGCAGGTGGTCAGACAGTCGTAACGAATGCGGGCTCAAACGGCAAGTTTCTGGCGGTGCTTGACCTGGATGTGGGTGAGGGCCGGGTCAATGACTATCGCTATCGTCTGTTGCCGGTATTTTCGAACTACCTGGCTGCGGACCAGTCTATGCAGGCCCACATCGATTCTGTCAGGGAACCCTTCCTTGATAAATTGAATGAACCACTAGCAGAGACCGAATCGCTTCTTTATCGACGCGGCAACTTCAACGGCACGTTTGACCAGGTTCTGTGCGATGCGTTGATGGAAGTTGGAGGCGCCGAGATATCCCTGTCGCCGGGTTTTCGCTGGGGAACGTCCGTTCTTGCCGGGGAGACGGTGACAATGGAACATGTGATGAATCAGACTGCAATTACCTACCCGGAAACCTACGTGCGGGATATGGCTGGCGCTGAGATCAAGACCATCCTGGAAAGTGTGGCAGATAATCTGTTCCACCAGGACCCGTATTTGCAACAGGGTGGCGACATGGTGCGTATCGGCGGTCTGAATTTCACTTGTGATCCGCTCGCGGCCATGGATGCCCGCATCTCGGAAATGGCGCTGGCAAACGGCCGAAAAATAGAAGCGAGCAGGACATACAAGGTTGCGGGCTGGGCAACCGTGGCGGCAAAATCGCCGGGTCCGCCGATTTGGGAATGGGTTGCGGAGTATCTGCGCGCTCAAAAAACAATTAGAGTTGATAAGCCCAACTCACCAAGGTTGCGAAATGTGTCCGGAAACCCCGGGCTGTCCGACTATTCAGGAAATTTGGAGTAGCACGATGAAATTCAACTCGCTGGTCGTTTGCCTGCTACTTGCAGTCGTTCTTGTGTTAGCACCGACATCAGGCTTTGCTGATGATTCGGCAGACCTGAAACCGTTTGCTGAAGCCCATGTTGTTCTTCAGCTCAGTGATCAGGAGCGCGAAGCGGTTGTTCTCGACGTCGCCAACAACCTGATCAAACACTATGGCGGACCGGATTTGGTCGACATAGAAATCATCACTTTCGGACCGGGTGTGCGCCTTTTATTTGCTGGCAACGATTCCGAGCAACGCATTGCAAGTCTGGTTGAAAACGGCGTGCGATTCTATGTGTGTAAAAACACGCTGACCTCGATGGAAGAAAAGAATGGCTTGCCCATTAAGCTCAACCCGCACGCAATTCCGGTGCAAACGGGCGTTGCCAGAATTATCGATAAGGTCGTCGAGGGTTATACGTTGGTTCGACCATAGATCGTCATCGGCAAATAACCGCAAGGGATAGAAATGGAGTGCGGCATCAAGCCCCCGGTGTGTGCCGGAGACGAAACATGGCAGCGCTTATTCGAACTCCATTTGTTCGAATACGTGCCCGGCATTTCTGCGCGCCAGTTCCTCGAAAGTATCAAGATGTGCAAAAGGGGACTGGTCAAGTTCGTAGGCAGCCTGAAGGTCTTCGCCTTCATCCAGCAATCTGGCAATTTCGGCGCGAAGAAAGCGTAGGTAGTCTCTGGTGTAACGGCGCACCTGGGCCATGTTGGTTGGATGACCATGGCCTGGGATGACATAAACAGCACCAAGGGCTTCGAACCGTTCCCAGCTTTCCAGCCAGTCCGCCGTGTTTGAGCCTTCGTCTATTGGCAACAGTCTTTCATGAAATGCCATGTCACCGGTGATGACCAGTTTTTCCTGCGGCAGCCAGACAACGATGTCACCGGAGGCGTGTGACTGCCCAAGCCACAATACTTCAATTTGCATGTCGCCAAATTCGAGAACTCTCTTGTTGGTGAATGTTTCAGACGCTAACTCGACCCGAGTCTTGTCCGCTTTTTCTTTCGCGAAGCGCTTTAATCGCGCAAGCGAAGCGTAACCGTTTTGTTCAAATACTGTGTTGGCGTCGGCATGCGCCAGAACAGGAATTTCCTGATCGCGCCAGTAGCCGTTGCCAAACATTGCGTGGCCCTGTTCATTTTCGTTGATAACGAGTCGTACCGGTTGGTCGGTTATTTTCCCGATCTCGGCGTGCAGCGCCTCAGCAAGAAGATAGCTGCCGCTGTTGACAACGACAACGCCGTCGCCAGTAATCATGAAGGAATAATTGTTGTTGTGGCCTGAGTTCTCGTAGGTCGGTGGTGCAGTGGCGCCGATCGCGGACCACACATTTGGAATAACCTCGACCGGTTTCGCGTAGAGTATCGACGCAGGGTATTGATCAGGAATAGACTGATCAGAATAAGCCGCTGAACTGGTCACGGCCAGACAAAAAATTATTGCCGATGTCAGGATTCGCATCAAAGTACTCACTCCGGTTCAAGTAGTTTTTCGTCTGCACCACTACCCATTCATTCGGCGTGGTCGGGAAAAAACTTGTCGAGCAGTGCACTGTATCCCTGTATTGCTGTGCGCTGCATGTAAAAAGACATGCCTCTTTCACCGCCGAGTTCTTCGCCGCCGCCTGCTCTGCCAGGGCCGCCGTGTACGAGCATAGCCAAAACGGATCCAGGTCCCGGGGAGATGCCTGCAACCTTGCTGCTACCGTGCGTTAACCGGCCATTGAATGGAGCAAGTGCCAGCAACATTTCGCGAGAAAAGTCACGGTCATCGGAGTACACCGAAGTCACAAGGGAACCGCCGCCTGCTGCGCAAGAAGCAACCACTGTCCCGGCGTCATTGTAAGGCAACACCGAAACGACAGGCGCAAATATCTCTCGTTCATGCACGATCGGTGCGGACGCAGGGTCATCTACACGGAAGAGGTGGGGCGTCAGAAAGAACCCCTTCCTGTCGTCGACGCCGACAAGTTCCTGTGGCTCCATATGCCCGGTTACTTTCGTTGCCTGTTCTTGAAGTGTTTCGATACCGTTTTTGACATCTTCAAGTTGCTTCTTACTGACGAGTGGTCCCATGCGGACGCTGGCGTCTGCGGGATTACCGACGACGATGTCGTCCAGACGTTCCCGCAAAGCCTCGCA
Organism: Woeseia sp.; assembly: GCA_003229095.1. Lineage (GTDB taxonomy): Bacteria > Pseudomonadota > Gammaproteobacteria > Steroidobacterales > Woeseiaceae > SZUA-117. The sequence goes on from QIHS01000048.1 coordinate 15,215, forward strand.
AAAGGCCTCCAGCTTTTCTGCTGGAACAAAAACGCGCCGAATGGCGGTGCACTTTTGTCCTGCTTTCTGGCGCACGTCCGTCACCACCTCATTCAGCATCATTTGCCACGTCTCACTGCTGATCTCGACGTCGGGCCCCATCACTGCTGCATTCAGGCTGTCTGCCTCGACATTGACGCGCATGGATCCTTCAGTGTGCGCACTCAAACTGCGCAAGATATTCGCAGTGTTACCAGAGCCTGTGAAAGCAAGCACATCCTGAGATCCGAGGTGATCAGCCAGGTCCCCGACCGACCCCGCGATAAATGAGAGTGCACCCGCTGGCAATACGTCTGCGTCAACAATAATTTCTGTCATGCGGTGAGCCAGCAGCGCGGTACTCGTGGCAGGTTTGCTGACAACCGGCATTCCGGCGAGCAAAGCGACGGCCGCCTTTTCAACCATCCCCCAGGCGGGAAAATTGAAGGCATTGATGTGTACGGCAGCGCCGTGCATCGGTACCAGTATGTGCCGGCCGGCATATCTTGGAGATCGACCAAGAGGAATAGACTCTCCGTCGTTGATAATTTTCCGATTGCCGAGTTGCTCACCAACTTCAACGTAGGCCAGCAGGGTTGCAGTCGCGCCATCCACGTCGAACTTCGCATCGTTACGCGTATTGCCACCATTTCGAATCGAAAGTTCAATCAGCTCTTCCCGATGCGCAAACAATGCGTCGTACAGTGCCCGCAGTTTTTCCGCACGCTGAGAAAACGTTAACGAGCGCAATGCCGGGCCGCCGACGGAACGCGCGAAATCGAGCGTTGCGGCAAAATCAATTCCACCGGTGCTGGCCTCGGCGAGTGGTTCTTCCGTTGCCGGGTTCAACAATATCGCAGTCTTGCCATTTCCTTCGTGCCAATTGCCGCAGACAAAGCTCTTAAGTTTCATGCTGATCCTGTTTGTGTCGAGGAATAAATTTTTCAAAGCACAGTAGAGTAGGCGACGCGAGCCTCAGGGGCAAGATTTAGACGTTTCCAAAACCTGCAGGATATTGCTACTCCCCGCCATCGTAGGTTCCGCTGTTTCGACGAAATGTGCTGGGACTTAGTCCCATATGCCGTTTGAAAAATCTCGTGAAGTAGGAAGGATCGGAAAATCCAAGGCCTGATGACACGCCGGATATCGTTTTCTCCGTGTACACCAGGCTGCGCCTCGCGGCCAGCAACACACGCTCGTGTATGACACTCAGTGCGGACATGCGCGCCAGATCCTGACAGACTGAATTCAGATGGGAAGAAGTAATACCAATCTCGCTCGCATAGGAAACCACTGAACGTTGAGTCTTGTGGTGTTCGTCGACAAGCGTTGAAAATCGCGCAAAGTGTTTACTCGCCCGGCTTAATCTCATGTTTGTTCCTGGCGTCGGGATGATGCGCCTGAACAGACTGATCGCGAGGGCCTTGATAAGGGAATTCAGCATTGGTTCCTTCATAACAAGATCACGCTGATGCTCACGGTCTATTTCTTCAAAAAGTGCGACAACGTGGTCGTGTTTCCCGGAGATGGGAAGAATGGCAGGCCTGGCAAAGGTCGCGCTGCCTGATCCGAATTCCCGATTGAGATCATGCACAAGTGGTGATGCGATCGATAGAACGATGCCGCTGGAATTCTTCGTCCACTCGAACGCGTGAACACACATTTCCGGGACGATCACGACGCATGGGGGCGCGAGTAAGTGACTGTTGGCATCCAGACTCGCAGTGCCACCGCCGCGTTGCAGTAAGAACAACTGGGTAAGCCGCCTGTGCCGGTGCGGCCTGATCTTCCAGTCATTGGGCAGGCTTCGCTCAACCAGCGGTTCGCTGTGAATCAACTCTGTCGTTGACCAGGTTTTATTTTCGCCATAAAAATCGACGATGGGTACCGGTTGATCGTTGCGCATTTTGTGTCCCGTTGAAATGATGGGCCTCCGCGCTATTTTCTGCGATAAGTCCTATTATAGCGTCAATTCGTGCCTTCATTTCGAGACAAAATTGGCGAAAAATACCATTGTTCGCTAATCACAACGGTTTCGCCGGGTGCCCGGCACCGGGGTTTGATCAAATGGCGGTCGCTGCGACGAGGAATCACGATGATCTGGAAAAAACACGATTACGAAGAAATTCCCGGCACTTACGTATTCGATGGCAGGGTTTCCCACTCGGCCTATGCTCTGAACAAGATGCTGTTTTC
>QIHS01000111.1 GCA_003229095.1 Woeseia sp.
TCGACGGTGTCGCGGCGCGGCTGTTGAATGCCACCTCAGATTTCGGCGCTGAATTCGACTCCATGGCCGATCTCGTGGCCTTCGGTGTGGCACCGGGCATATTGATCATGCAGGCCGGCATTGAATACGGTGGGTTTGACCTGTTTTCGGGCGCGTTCTGGATATTGCTCGTTTCAGTCGGCGTATTCGTCCTGTGCGGCGCGATGCGACTTGCGCGTTTTAACCTGATCAGTGATGAGTCACGAACTGGCTGGTTTTCCGGCATTCCGATAACGGCGGCAGGTGGTGCATTGTTGTCGACCACGGTCATTCTGCTGGTCAAATATCCGGACATTGCCGATGCAATGCCACTGCATGCCTATTTGCCGGTCATGATGTTCGTGCTGGCGCTTGGCATGATTTCCACGATTCGTTTTCCGAAGGCGACGAAACGCGACGGTATTTTCGTCAACACTTTTACAGCGCTCAGTATTGTGACCAGTTACTACTGCGGCATTACCCAAAGTTTTCCTGAGGTTCTGTTTTTTATGGCGTTGTTCATATTGATTGCCGGAATCATTGCTGGTCGCATATCCAGGATCACGGAACAACAAAACGCCGCATAGCACTCAAAAAAATCCCCGGAGCAAGTTTTCATGAATTCTGCTATCGCGGCGTGGAAATCATTCGTGCTGCAGGCGGACTGTTCAAGTCCGTCGAGCTGGTTGAGGGCCGGGAAAGCCGCAAACCCGCGACCGAACTTGCAGCAAGGATTGTGAGCAGCCTGCGCAGCCGGCGAATTCTGGCAGGCCGCACCGGCAGGCACGAGAATATTCTGAAACTTCGCCCGCCAATGGTATTTTCCAGGGAGAACGCAGATTTTTTTCCTGCAGGTTTTCGATTCGGTGCTGGCCGATCTTTGATTGAACGAGAGGGAACGACATGATTAGAAGTACGTTATTGCTGGCGTTGTGCACATTGATGGTGGCCTGTAGCCCGGATCCCTCCGCCAGCAAGGTCGGCATCGCGCAGCACGTGGGCGCTATGCAGCAACTGCCAGGCTACTTTGACCTGTATTGGGACGATAGCAGCGGGCGACTGATCATCAAGGTCGAAGAATTCAACCAGCCCTTCCTCTACCAGTCGTCGATGGCGCTCCAATGACCTTGGTCTGGATCGTGGCCAGCTTGGTTCGACAAAAGTCGTTGAATTCCAGCGCTCCGGACCGAAGATTCTCCTGGTCGAAAACAACGTTGACTACCGCGCTCGAAGCGATGACGCTGAGGAGCGGGCGGCGGTTACCGAATCATTCGCGAGATCGGTCATTTGGGGGTTCGAAACGCTGGGCGAACAGGACGGGTCGGTTTTCATCGACGCGACAGCATTCCTGATACGCGACGCACACCGCATTGCAGCGCGCCTGGCATCTGCTGGCGAAGGCGCATTCAAGGCGGATGAATCGCGTTCGGCAATCTATATGCCCAACACGCGCTCATTCCCTGACAATTCAGAAGTGGAAGCAATTGTCACTTTCACGGGGCAGGCGACCGGCCCCTGGCTGCGAACCGTCACACCCGATGCCGATTCGTTCAGCGTTCATCTGCACCACTCTTTTATCCGTTTACCAGATGATGACTACACTCCATTGTTACTGGAGCCCCGCTCAGGTTTTTTCGGAGGGACTTTCCAGGATTACGCGACCTCCGTTGGCGAGCAACTGGTTGTCACTTACGCTGCCCGACACCGTCTTGAAAAGAAGGATCCGAACGCTGAAATTAGCGAAGCAGTAGAGCCTATTGTCTACTATGTTGATCGCGGCGCTCCTGAACCGATTCGCTCGGCGCTGATTGATGGTGCGTCCTGGTGGAACCAGGCATTCGAGGCCGCCGGCTACAAGGATGCTTTTCGCGTTGAGATGCTCCCCGAAGATGCCGACCCGATGGATGTCCGTTACAACGTAATCCAGTGGGTACATCGCTCGACACGCGGTTGGTCGTACGGCGCCAGTATTGCCGACCCGCGCACTGGCGAGATCATGAAGGGCGTGGTTATCCTGGGTTCACTTCGTGTGCGTCAGGATTATCTGATTGCCGAGGGACTCACCGCGCCATACGATGACGAAGAAAAGTCCGATGCGCCGCTGCAAATGTCGCTGGCAAGAATTCGCCAGTTGTCCGCGCACGAAGTCGGGCACACGCTCGGCATTGCGCACAACATGGCAGCCAGCACACAGGATCGCTCTTCCGTGATGGACTATCCGCACCCGCTTATTCAGTTCGATGACAACGGCGACATAGACCTCGATGAAGCTTACGGCGTTGGCATTGCGGATTGGGACAAACGCGCCATCCTGTACGGATACCAGGATTTCCCCGACGATGCAGATGCGCAAGCAGGACGCGACAAGATCATGGCAGACACCATTGCGTCAGGATTGGTGTATGTCGCCGACAGTGATTCGCGCTCTATCGGTAGTGCTCATCCACTGGGCAACCTGTGGGACAACGGCGCAGATTCAATTGCCGAACTTGAGCACCTGTTGCGAGTGCGCGCCTACGCGCTGGACCGTTTTTCGGAGCGAAACATCCGCCCGGGCCGCCCGATGGCGACGCTTGAGGAGGTTCTGGTCCCCATCTACCTGATTCATCGTTTCCAGCTTATTGCCGTTGGCAAACTTGTCGGCGGGCAGGAATACAACTATGCACTACGCGGCGATGGGCAGGACATCAGTACGCCGGTGTCCGCTGATCGGCAAAGGACAGCGATCGCAGCATTGCTCAACACGCTGAGCCCGTCCGTCTTAAGTGTTCCGGAAAATGTGTTGCAACTGATTCCGCCAAGGCCGCCGGGGCACCCAAAATCACGCGAAACATTTCCAACCAGCACCGGCAAAGTTTTTGAACCGTTCGGCGCTGCGCAGAGTGCGGCAACATTAACGCTTGCGGTTTTGCTTGAACCCAGTCGTGCAGCGCGCATGATTGCATTGAGTGCGCGCGATGACACTGTGCCGGGCTTTGATGAGCTGACCAGTGATCTCCTGCAGGCAACCTGGTTTGCAAGGCAGCGCGCTGGAATGGAAGCGGAGATTCAGCGTGCGACCAACATGCTAACGCTCGAGCGATTGATGATGCTGGCCGTGAACGGGAATGCGGATTCACAAGTCCGGGCAATCACGCTGGATTCAATCAATGGCCTTGATCGCTGGCTCAACTCCCGGGTGGGCGGCGAAATCAACACCGCCTGGCGTGCACACTACAGCTTCGCGATCTTTCGGATTGGCCAGATGCATGCAAATCCGGCGAGCATAGAGCAGATCGAGCCCGTGGTCGTGCCGCCCGGCGAGCCGATTGGCACAACTTCAGACTGGATTCTGTAACAGGGAAAGTCATGTTTGGACTACCGATAGAAACGACCTTGCTGGTATTCGGCTTCCCGATTTTCTGGATTATTTACACGATTGTCTTTCTTGTCGTGTCGCGGGACTGGGACAGGGACGGTGTTACGGGCGATGATCCGTCATGAGCGGAACCGTGATTCTTTTCCTGATTCTCTATTACGTCGTCGTTCTCGGTATCGGTTATTGGGCGATGCAAAAGGGCGCAGGCGACGATCTTGAAGGCTACCTGCTTGGCGGTCGCAAAGTCGGACCGATGGCGACTGCACTCACCCTGCAAAGCACATCGATGAGTGGCTATATGTTCCTCGGCGCTGGTGGGCTTGGGTTCACGCAGGGGTATTGGGCGTTGTGGTACGCAGCAGGCGATATCGGCGGTGGCGTATTGAATTTATCGGTCATCGGCAGGCGCATGCGCAAATTGTCACAAACGATGGGCGCACTGACCTCAATTGAATACCTGGAGAAGCGCTACCCGGCGCCGTCAGTGCGTTTGTTCGCCGGCATACTAACCGTATTCCTGCTTGGCTTTTACGTGCTTGCGCAACTGATTGCCGGCGGCAAAGGTCTGGCGCTTGTGACCGGCATTCCCTATCCGCTCGCGCTTGCGATTTCCATCGGCATCATTCTCGTCTACACATTCATGGGTGGCTACCTCGCTGTTGCCTACACCGATTTTTTCCAAAGCCTCATTATGTTGGTCGGTGTCATGTGGATTTTGTTTGCCGCGCTGTCAGAACTTGGTGGACTGACAGCGGCCAACATGGCCATCAGTGAAATCGATCCCACACTGCTATCGGTTTGGGGCAGGGACCTCGGTTTTCAGGGCCAGTGGGGCGTCGTTGCCGGTGCGTTGCTGATTTTTTCTGTCGGCTATATGGGTTGGCCACATGTCGTGACCCGCCACATGGCGATGAGTGCGCCGGCGACAGCGCGGCGCGCAGGTCTATGGGCAACCATCTGGAATTTATTTTTTGTTCCAGCGCCTTACCTGGTCGGCATCCTCGCCATCGTTATATTGCCCGGCCTCGACGATCCGGAGATGGCGATTTTTCGTGTGGCTGCGTTGTTACTACCTGCAGCGGTAACGGGCCTCGTTATGGCCGCAATCATGGCGGCGATCATGTCCACGGCAGACTCGCTGCTGCTGCAGACAGGTTCCATTGCATCAAGAGACCTCTACGAGCGGTTTATCAACCCGAACGCAACAGAGAAACAGATGGTGATGGTGTCGCGTGGACTGGTACTCGCGATTGCAATTGTCGGATATGTAATCGCGTTGGTAGAACCACCGAGCGTTTTCGGCATTGTGATCTTCGCTACGTCGGTACTCGGCAGCGCTTTCCTGCCCGCCTATGTGTGCGCAGTCTGGTGGCGCAAAGCAAACACACCCGGCGCACTGTCATCAATGATCGTGGGTGCGTCAGTGTCATTCCTGTGGGAGTTTCTGGGTCTTGTGGAAACGACCCAGTTGGCACCAATGCTGACCGGCGTTGTGAGTTCAACAGTCACCATGATCGTAGTGAGCCTGATGACGCAAAAGAGTCACCCGGTTCCAACAAACATTCTTGCCGCGATGCACGAGACGGCAATGATCGGTCCCGTTTCAAAACAGTTTCTTGCGGTAGCGGATGTAACGCTGACGAACGAAGCTGCGGTGATCGAGAATATGCGCAATGGAGACATACGCCATGACTGAGCAGTCGCTGTCGCATCGAAAAATCGTGATACAGGAATCACTCGACGCCAGCAAAGCATGCGAACTGATCTCTGCAATGACCAGCGGAGAACCGGCCGTCATAGAGCGTAAAATGTATTACCCGTACTTTCGCTTTGATGGCAAGTGCTCGGTGCCAGGTCTCTTTGGCCGGAGAGCGACCCAGTTAAGCTGTTTGGTTGATGCCGTTAACGGTCTTGGCGCCACGACAGATCATTTTAATGTCGATTATCGCCAATTGAATGACGGCGAAGTAATCGCCACCACAATATCGAATGAAAATGCGATGCGTGTCGCCCAGCGCACAGTAACGCACCGCATGACGAGACGATTGCGCATGATTGCGCCGTTTGGCCTGACTCTCGAGCCGAAAGACATCATTTATAAAGCATTCTGGATTGTTCGCTGTGCAAGCGTGACGGTAATGGTAGATAGTGTTACCGGTGGTTTGCACCCACTCAGCGAGCGTGCTGCATAGACCGTGCCGGCAGCGAATCGGCGGAAGCCGATGAGCGGAAAACTGAATATCTCGCGGCGGGATTTCATCAATGGATTCGTGCAGACGATCAGTGCAGGTGAAGCGGTAACAATTCCTAAAGAATGGATCGGCACCTGGGACACCGAGGGCTATACTAAGATCTGGGTCATCTATTCTGAAGACGGATCTGGCCTTTAACTGCATTCGGGGAGACACATCGTGAGCCAGATATCGCGCAGAAAATTCTTGGGAACGTCAGCGGCATTGCCACTGGGGTTGGGTTTAAGTGCCGGGGCTTTTGCCCAGGGAGGGCCGTCGGTCGGTGCCGCCTCGATGATCGTCACTGGTGGCAAGGTGCTGACGATGGATTGGGACCAGCCGATGGCCGAGGCGATTGCAGTCATGGGAGACCGGATTCTCGCGATTGGCACAAACGAGCAGATTCTCTCGTTCGCAGGTGCGAGTACGAAAAGAATCGACGCACGCGGCATGACAGTGACGCCCGGTTTCATTGATGCGCACAGCCACCCTTTACTCGCCGAAGAGGCAATTGGCGTCAACGTCAATCTGCGACGTATCGACGATGTAAAGGCAGCCCTCGCAGGGCAGGCAGCCAACACGCCGCCCGGTCACTGGGTTCGCGGCGTTATGTATGACGATACAAAATTTGAAGACGAACGACCCCTGAACCGACACGACATTGACGATGCCGTGTCGGACCACCCCGTGTATGTTGCCCACCGCGGCGGCCATACGGGTGTCGTCAATTCCAAAGCATTGGAAATGGCAGGTGTGAGCAACAGCACGCCCGATCCGGTTGGCGGAAGGTTTTTTCGTGAAGATGGCGAACTGACTGGCAAGGTTGCCGAGCATGCACGCGGTGTATTTTTCGAGGTGGGTACCTGGCCTGTCATGGATCGCGCGACACGACAGCGATCCGCGACTATCGCATCGCAGAACATGGCTGCGACGGGATTGACGTCAACCACCGATGCTTTTGGCAACCTGGACAACATGATCGCTTATCAGGACGCTCGCGATGCCGGTGAGTTGTATTTCCGCGTGTCATTTATGCCGGGCGGGGACAGCCAGGTATACGCAGGGCTGAAGCAGGCAGGCATGCGATCCGGCTTTGGTGATGACATGTTGCGCATTGGCGCGGTCAAATATGGGGCTGACGGGTCTGCATCGGAGCGCACGATGTACATGAGTACGCCGTATAAGGGCACCGACGATCACGGCATTCTCACAATGTCCCAGGAAGAAATCGATGCCGCTGTTGACGACGCGGTTGCGCACGGTTTTCGAATCGGCATTCACGCGAACGGTGATTTAACGATAGACATGGTTTTGAAGGCCTACGAACGCGTTCTGAAAGATCACAGCGGTGCAAACCCCAGGTACAGAATAGAACATTGCTCGCTGATCAACGACAGCCTGATTGCTCGAATCAAGGCAGCCGGCGTCGTGCCTGCGCCGTTCTACACCTATGCGTACTATCACGGCAACAAGTGGGTCGACTACGGTGAAGAAAAAATGGAGAAAATGTTCGCGCACCGCAGCTTTCTCGACGCAGGTATCCCGGTTGCGCCCGCTTCCGATTTCACGCCCGGCCCGTTCAGAGCATGGTGACGCGCAAGGATGTGCGTGGCCGGGTGTGGGGAGCCAGCCAGAGAATCTCGGTGAGTGACGCGATGCGTATTTGCACGGTGCATGGCGCGTATGCGTCCTTCGAGGAAAACATTAAGGGCACTTTGCTGCCCGGCAAACTCGCGGATTTCGTGATCCTGGCGCAGGACCCGCACGACGTCGATCCCGATGCAATCAAGGACATCCGCATCGTTCGAACAGTAATGGGTGGCGTCACGGTGCATGGCGGCTAGCGAGCCATAGATTTGTAACCAATTGGCTTCGTGCGGCCTATAAGCAGTTACACATACCGCCAATTTAAGGAACCGGAATGAGGCTTTCTCGAATTATTCTGCTCGCTATCATCGCTGCGTTGCCGCTGTCAGGCAATGCCGACGTTTCCGGCAGCGACTTTCCCGAAAATACCGCCTGGTACATGCATGTCGATCTGAAGGCAATGCGAGAGAGTGAATCCGGCAAGATAGTATATGCATTGCTTTCGGGCGAAACCGTCGCCAAAGTCTATGACAAAATCGGTATCAACATTAACGAAGAAGTAAATTCGATTACCGCGTACGCGGATGCGGGATCAAGTGTCGCACTGATTTTCGAAGGGCCTATCAGCAAAGAGACACAGGAAAAAATGCTGGCGCTGGCGGTTGAGGAAGCTGAGGTAGGCACGCGCCAGCACAGGGGAAAAGATTACTATTTCGTTGGCGATGGACCGGAATCAGGATCTATCGGGAAAATATCATTGGCCGACATTGAGGGCGCCTCCTACTCAAGCTTTGCCATCAAGAACAAATTAATCGTTACGGCAAGCGAAGATCACCTAAAGGCGCTGCTCGACAACGGCGGAAAAGCTGCGGCATCCAACAACCATGATGACGCGATGTTTGTTCTCTCTGCCGAGCGAAGTTTTGTACAGGCAGGCGCACGTACAGACGCGATGTCAGACTACGACGATGACTGGCAGTCAAATATTCTGCGCAACACGGAGCAGGTGGCACTGGTGATTGCGGACAAGTCCGGCATGATTGCGATTGAAGCACTGCTTGTGTCCGCTGATTCGCAAATGGCCGAAGGCATGGGAAGCATTGTCAATGGACTGCTCGCTCTGCAAATGTTCAATTCCGAAATTCCATCGGAGTTCAGGGACGTACTGAAAAGTACAAACGTGGACGTTGACGATAAAACCTTGTCCATCAGTATCGTTGTCGACCCGGACATGCTTGTTTCAATAATGGACGATTGAATAGCCGTTTGCGCGCCAGCGGGCTTCAGGGCAGCAAGTGTTAACAGATGAGCAACTTGTGGAAGCCTCCTTGAAGGGCGAGGACTCCGCTTTTGCCGAGCTCGTTGAGCGCTACCAGGAACGGTTGCTGCGTTTCCTGCTGACACGAGCGGTGTGTCGCGCGGATGCCGAGGATGCCATACAGGACACGTTTATTAACGCATACCGGTACCTGGCCAGCTTTAATCCGCGCTGGCGATTCAGCACCTGGATTTATCGAATTGCCTTGCGCAACCTTGCACGACAGGCTCGGCAGGAACAGCACATCACGGACGAAGGGCTGACGGCTGAGGATGATCCATTGCAGGAATGTATTGACCGGTCAGAACGCGAAAATGTCTGGCTCACAGCAAGACGAATACTTTCCGCTGAGGCATATTCTGCGATGTGGTTAAGATACGTTGAGGATATGTCAGTAAAGGAGATATCCCGCGCGCTGGAAAAATCCCTGTCGTGGACCAAAGTGACCCTGTTGCGCGGTCGGCGCAGGCTTGCGTCGGAACTGGCCGAAGCAGATTCGGACTCGGAACAGAGAGAAAGTTATGGATGAATTCGAGAAAAGACTGAAGCAGGATGCCGATGCGGTCCAGGCAGACGTATCACCAGTGCTACGCGCTCGCATCGATGCTTCCTTGTCCGGTATCGAACGGATTCAGCCATCAGATTCTGTGCCGCGCTCGCCGATGCAGCTATGGTGGGCCGGCAGCCTGACCGGATTGGCAGCAACGATTGTGGGCTTGGCTGTTATCAACTGGAATAGTGAAGATTCAATAGTGGAATCGCAGCCACCTGTTGTCGTCCGAACCGTCCCGTTGGGTTCATTCCCGGACCTGGCTACGCTCGCACCGGAGCTGAAAATTAAATCTGCGGATTTCACCAGCCCGTTGGAAGAAGAGCTTCTAATGCTCCAGCGCGATATCGAGAAGGTGCGCCAAAATGTCCGCGAAGACATCGACTTCACGTTCTAGCTCTGGCCGGCTCGAAGCAAGACCAGCCTCTCTGGCTACCACCTTCGATAAGTACCTACAACAGCCGCCCAGTTCCGACTAAATTCATTGCCAATCAACGCCTTGCCGTACCATCGGCAGAGTGTTTTCCGCTAGTCTCTAGTGGCAATCAAGGCACGAATCCACTATCCTGCGCACTAGCTGTAACGGTTCAATCAGGGTGACCTGAAATTGTCCGGGGTTCGGCTCGCTGGAAGCAAAATAATGACAAGCAGAACAAACGGCAGGGATTTGCCGCGGGGGCACCAC
>QIHS01000318.1 GCA_003229095.1 Woeseia sp.
TGCGCTCCAGCGCGGCGCTGAACTGCGGGCCGCACTCACATCGTTCCGAACCGAACACGTCCCCGGTGAGGCAACTTGAGTGAACACGCACGAGCGGGTTTTTCCAGCTATCCGGGTCGCCTAAGAGCAGGATGCTGTTAACCGCCATCGAATCTGCAAGTGCTGCGAACGACTGTTGTCGTTCCCGGCCTCGCAGTTTGTCGGCCAGTTCCTGCACTTTATCCAGTTCGGTATGCCGCACACTGGCAAACCAGGTCACGTCATACTGTTTGCCGTTGTTCTGCAGCGGCAACGGAATCGGGCCGAGAATGCTGAGTGCGCTGGCGCCCACTTCCGGCGCACTTCGAGCGTCTTCAGCACTGCCTTGTGCATCTATGCGAATCAGTTTGCCCTGTTCGATCAGGCGCTGGCGAACGGTTGGATCAATATAAGTAAACATCGCAAGAGCCTAACATCTCCGTCGTCATGCTGCGGGACGCATCGTTGTTCTAGCTGAGACAGGAACTCATCGCATAATGACTATTTTCAGCGGTCGCAATGACTGCCGAAGTGCTCAGGCTCTCGAAGAGTCTGGAATAGCGCGGCGCGCACGCCAAAATTGCAATGCCGTGCCCGCGAGATAGGACAATACAGCCGCGCCAATTCCGGTAACAATCGCCTCCGTCATAGCAGAGCCGAACATGCCGGGGTGCACATAGTAATCGACAACGCCGGTAACCAATCCAAGGAGCAATGCGACAATCCAGCGTTTGCTGGTGTGTGCCGCGAACAACACGGCCGATGTCGCAACGCCTGCTATCACACCGGTTTGCGATGCAATTATCCAGTGGGATACGGTAAACGCGAGCAGGTTTCCCTGCACCATGGTCACGAGGCAGGCGACAGTCGCTTCGGATACATTCTCTAAGATTGGGGCTATTCTTGGTTTCATGGGTTCGCAAATTTGCAATTGTCACTCAACAGACCCCGGCAGCACAGAATTTATGTCAGCGGGGTGGTTTTTCGAACGCTATTCCGCCCGCAGGATGTTAGCGTGAAATCGAAGATGATCTTCCATGAAGGTGGAAATAAAATAATAGCCATGATCGAAGCCGTCGTGGCGCCGAAGTTCGAGCTTGACGCCACTTTCAGCACAGGCGGCTTCCAACAGGTGAGGATGGAGTTCCCGCTCCAGCCACTCATCCGCCATTCCCTGATCAACCAATATCTTGTGGGCAGGTGATTTGTCCAAATTCCTGACAACCTGGACCGTGTCGTAATTACCCCACGACGATTGATCGTCCCCCAGATAATTACCAAGTGCTTTTTTTCCCCACGGACAATTCATCGGGCTGCAAATAGGTGCGAATGCTGAAACGGATTGGTAAATATCGGGATTTCTCAAGCCAACCGTAAGCGCACCATGTCCGCCCATGGAATGGCCCGTGATGCTCTGTCGATTGCGGTCGCCCGGAAACGAATTGAAGACCGCTTCCTGAAGCTCTTTGGTCACATAGTCGTACATTTGAAAGTGCGTGTTCCATGGCGATTCGGTGGCGTTCAGGTAAAAGCCAGCGCCAATGCCGAAATCATATTCTTCATCAGGATCATCCGGGACACTATCACCCCTGGGGCTTGTGTCAGGTGAAACCAGGATTAGCCCCAGATCCGCGGCCATTCTCTGCGCGCCGCTCTTGATCATGAACGTTTCTTCAGTGCAGGTCAGACCCGACAGAAACGTCACCACCGGCATTGGCTGCTCACCTGCTCGATCCGGAACAAAAACAGAAAACTGCATATCGCAATTGTTGACGGCAGAGGCGTGCCGGTAGAAGCCGACGACGCCGCCGAAACAACGACGCTCGCTGATTGTATGGATTGTCATTTTTTCCTCAGATCTTCTGCATAATCAGCGTAGCGTTGGTTCCGCCGAAGCCGAAACTGTTGCTCATTGCCGTGTGAATGCCGGCGTTCTCGATAGTTTTGGTCACCAGCGGCAGACCCTCTGCTGCCGGGTCAAGGTCAACGACGTTAATAGAGGGCGCAATAAAATCATTTTCCAGCATCAGCAAGCAGTGGATTGCTTCAAGCACACCAGTTGCCCCGAGCGAATGCCCGCACAATGACTTTGTCGATGCAAATCTCGGAATGTCATCACCAAATACTTCACGCAGCGCCTCAAGTTCTTTGGTATCACCAACCGGCGTGCTCGTGCCGTGCGTGTTGATGTAATCCACCTTGCCCTCGACGGTCGATTGCGCCAGTTGCATGCAGCGCACCGCGCCTTCGCCGCTGGGCGCCACCATGTCGTGGCCATCGGAGGTCGCGCCGTAACCGACAATCTCGGCATAAATTTTGGCGCCACGAGCTTGCGCGTGCTCGAGTTCTTCCACGACCACCATGCCGGCACCAGCTGCGATCACGAAGCCGTCCCGATTCTGGTCATAAGTGCGAGACGCAGTTTCCGGCGCATCGTTGTAGCTTGACGATAGTGCACCCATTGCATCGAACAGCGCAGCGAGTGTCCAGTCTTCCTCCTCACCACCACCGGCAAAAACAATGTCCTGTTTGCCGAATTGAATTTGCTCCATTGCGGCACCAATACAATGTGCACTCGTCGCACAGGCAGATGTAATCGAGTAGTTGACGCCCTTAATCTTGAACGGCGTTGCCAGGCAGGCAGAGACTGTACTGCCCATGGTTCTCGGCACCATGAAGGGGCCGATTTTTCGGACTCCGCGCGCCCGCGCAATATCTGCACTCGCGACAATATTGGCGCTCGACGCGCCGCCGGATGAGGCGATAAGACCGGTACGAGGATCGGAGACATCATTTTCTTCGAGGCCCGCGTCATCGATGGCCTGCTGCATCGCGATGTAGGAATAAGCCGCGGCATCACCCATGAAACGTCGCACTCTTCGATCGATATGTTCGCTGATGTCCAGATCAACATGGCCGCTAACCTGGCTCTTGAGTCCGAATTCCTTGAAAGATTCGTTAAAGCGGATACCGGACTTTCCGGCGCGCAGAGAATTCAGCACCGCATCACTGGAATTGCCAAGACATGACACAACACCGATACCGGATATGACGACGCGACGCACGATTTTCCCCTAAATCCTGGCTAGAAATTATCAGTCGAAGTAAACAGGCCGACGCGCAATCCTTCGGCGGTGTATATCTCGCGGCCGTCGACAGAAACCGTTCCGTTGGCAATCGCAAAAACCAACTGGCGTGCAACGAGGCGCTTGATTTGAATTTTGTAGGTCAGGACACTCGCCTCAGGCAGCACTTGCCCCGCGAACCTGACTTTGCCAGCACCCAGGGCTCGACCTTTGCCGGCGTGACCAGACCAGCCCAGAAAGAAACCAACCAGTTGCCAAAGCGCGTCCAGGCCAAGACAACCCGGCATAACCGGATCACCCTCGAAATGACATTTAAAAAACCACAGGTCCGGATTGATATCCAGCTCCGCAATTATTTCACCCTTGCCGAATTCACCGCCGTCATTGGTGATTCGGGTGATTCGATCAGCCATGAGCATGTTGGGCGTCGGCAATCGTGCACCGTCCGCACCAAAAATTTCACCCCGGCCACAGGCGAGCAGGTCTTCGTAGTCATAAGCGGTCTTGCGACCGGGCGGGCAGCCGTTGGTGCATCGCTCATACGCTCTCCGGCGCGTTACCTGGGAAATTGGGCCGCCGGGCGCGTTTACGCTCGCTCGATACAGCCAGCCGTCTATCTTACCGGACCTTCGCAATCGCTGCTAAAAATTTGCTGCACTGCGCCAATTGGCAGGATTCAATGCAGTTCGCCCCCCTACGAGCTGGTTACCATAAAATCGTGGCAATACTGGGCAGGCCCTTGAATGAACTCACTATTCCGGTGTTTAGTGCACTCTGGAATTCGCTGCGCGAATTCCGGACATCGATCACATGCAGGGCGATAATTTCGACGATGAACGGCAAGGGAAACAATTCAATTTTCAAGACAGCACGCGGTATGTGGCATCGCACGTTTGCGTTTGTCTTGCTGTTCTCAACATTGGCTTTATCCACGTTTGCGTCCGCGCAAACTGTGCGGGACGATTTTGAGGACCGGCTATATAGCAATAACGATGGAACAGCGAATTGGGTTGGTGACTGGATTGAGGATGACATCATTGGAGCCGGTCCTACTCAGGGCAATGTGCAGATCAGGCCCAACGGCAGCCTAAGACTCGATGATCGGCCAGATACGGGTACAGAACCCAGTCTTGCACGCGAAGTCAACCTGCTCGGCGCAACCATCGCAACACTGAATTTCGACTGGCGCACAAGCAACGGTGTCGACACCAGTGACTCAGTGATTGTCGAGATCTCACCGAATGGCGGTACGAGTTGGACGGAGCTCGAAAATTTTACCGGTCTCAGCGGGAATAACTCCGGATCCCGGTCTTTCGACATCACCGCCTTTGCCGCGGTGAACACGCAAATCCGAATACGGGTCAACAACCTTTACGGTTTCCCCAACGAGTTCTTTCGCCTGGACTTTATAGAAATTGTCTACACAATTGTCCTTAGCGGCACTAACATGGCGATTACGCAAACTGACTCGCCGGACCCGGTCAATATTGCCAGCCCTTTGAGCTACACACTGACAGTAACGAACAACGGCCCGGACGATGCGACCGGTGTTACGGTCGTCAATGTCTTGCCAGCCGGCACTATTTTTGAATCTGCGTCCGCAACGCAGGGTATTTGTACTCAGGCTGCGGGTACTGTCACCTGCGTGCTGGGCGACATGTCCGCATCGGATGTCGAGACGATCAACATTGCGCTCACCACGCCGTTCGTAACCGGCACGATCACTAATTCAGCAACGGTGTCCGCAAACGAAACTGATCCTGTTGCCGCCAACAATGTGACATCCGAAAATACATTTGTACAAAACCTGAACGTCAACCAACTATGTTATCTGGTTGCCGATAACGGAATCGTTGGTAACCAAAATCTCTTTACAAGAATAGATACCGCTGATTTTGATCCGGCGACCAACGAAACCAATATCGGTAACACTACCGGCACCACAAGCATTGAAGCCATTGCTTTCAACTCTGCGACAAGCGTCGTATACGCGGCAAATGGCGGACAGTTAGGTACGCTAAATACAACTACCGGTTTGTTTCAGGCGTTGCCGCAGACAATCGGCACAGGCAGCGGATCACTCGGCAACCAGACGTTTAGTGATGTCGACGGGCTAACCTTCGATGCGACTACAGGTGTGATGTTCGGCTCCCACAGACGTGGCGGCAACGACTTGCTCATCCAGATCGACATGACCACAGGCGCACACGTTCCGAACGCTTTTGGTGCCAACATCGACTATGTGCAAATTCAACCTGTAGGCGGAAATACGATTGTCGATGACATTGCTGTCGATCCGACAACCGGAATAATGTACGTGTCAACTAACAACGGCGGCAGTACCGATCGATTGGGAACCATCAACAAGGATACCGGTGCGACAACAAATATCGCGTTGATCACGGTTCCTGACATTGAAGGGTTAGGCACTGATTCTTCAGGCC
The DNA here is from genome assembly GCA_003229095.1 of Woeseia sp. Classification (GTDB taxonomy): domain Bacteria; phylum Pseudomonadota; class Gammaproteobacteria; order Steroidobacterales; family Woeseiaceae; genus SZUA-117. Next base: position 5,549 of record QIHS01000318.1, read on the forward strand.
AGCTCTGGGGAACCAGCGGCAGCCAGGGAGTACTGTACGAAATCGACAAAGCGACCGGCGTAGGTTCGAATGGCAGAGTGATAGACAACGGCAGTGACTACGAGGCCGTCGATTGCTTCGCATTCTCGCCAACCATTATTGCTGATCTGGCACTGACCAAAATCGTCGATGATGCATCACCCCAGGAAGGCGACACGGTAAATTACACAATCACCGTCAGCAACGCTGGCCCCGGTCCGGCAACCGTTGTTCAGGTGATGGATTTACTGCCCGCGGGCGTCACCTTCATTGCTGCCTTGCCTGCGCAGGGAACTTACGATCCGATCTCTGGCGACTGGTTTGTAGGCAATCTAGGGGTGGGGTCCTCTGTGATCCTACTGCTATCGGCAGACGTAGACGCTGGTACTGGAGGCACTACGATTACCAACACAGTCACAATCGATTTCCTCAGCCAGGTCGATCCGAACGCAAGTAATGATATTGCGACAGTCGATATCGTGCCGCTTGGTATGCCGAGTTTGCTGGTGCTCAAGACCGCATCGATTATCGAAGATCCGGTGAACGGAATAGATAACCCAAAAGCAATCCCCGGAGGCACTGTGCGCTACCTGATTGCGACCACGAATACCGGCACCGGTGTGGTCGACAACGACACCTTGTACGTCACGGACCCTGTTCCCGCAAATACCGCCTTGCGCGTGACGGATTTCGACGGTTCTACGGATGGCCCTGTGTCTTTTATGAATGGCACACCCACCAGCGGACTAACATACGTCTTCACGTCCCTGGCAGACCTTGCAGATGATGTGTCTTTCTCGGATGACGGCGGATCAACATTCACCTACATGCCGGTTGTAAGCGGCAATGGAACGGATCCCGCAGTGACCCACGTGCGGATCAATCCGAAAGGAATATTCGTCGGCGACAGCGGCAGCGGCGCGCCGAGCTTCCAGATCTTCTTCAAGGCTGTCATTCAATAACGTCGCGCTTGCCTGACGCCGAACGACAACCCAATCCAGGATCAAGCCAGCTCGGCTATGTTTTGTCGTAGTCGATTGTGATCTCGTCGCTGACGGGAACTGATTGGCAAGCCAGTACAAATCCTTTTTCAACCTCCCACGGTTCCAGCCCGTAGTTGGTTGCCATGCGTACTTCGCCATCACGCACAAATGTACGGCAAGTAGCACATACACCGCCCTTGCACGAATAGGGAAGCTCAATGCCCTGCTCGGCAGCCGCATCAACGATGTTATTGCTGTCAGCCGGCATATCAAACGACTTCTTGTGACCGTCCATAATGACATTCACGATCGTTTGTTTTTCTGTGGAGATTTTTGCGCTTGGCGCGCCATCCTTCCTTTTCCGAGGCGCGCCGTAACGCTCAATGTGAATGCCAGATGAGTCCATGCCGATATTTTCCAGCGCGTCTTTTACCGTCGCAATCATCGTATCTGGCCCGCAGACGAATGCTTCATCCGGATGCAAGCCGGCACAGAACAAGCGGTAGAGCTCTGCCACTTTGTCCGCGTCAATTCTGCCACTGAATATGTCAAACTCCTGCTCCTCCTGGCTAAACAGGAAGTAGAGTTGCAGGCGCTCTGGAAAACGATTCTTCAGGGCATACAAATCATCAATGAACATCGTCGTGCGCTGGTGGCGATTGCCGTAGAAAAGCAGGAACCGACTGCCCGGTTCTTGCTCAAGTGTCGCACGCAGAATCGACATGATAGGTGTGATGCCGCTGCCAGCTGCAAACGCGAGGTAGGTTTTTACATTGTCCCGATCGATGCTCGCGTGAAACTGCCCGTTGGGCGGCATCACCTGTAGTTTGTCGCCGACTTTCAAACTGTTCGCGACAAACTCGGAGAATTGACCACCCGGTTGAATTCGAACGCCGATTTCGAGAGGCGTTTTCCCGGGCACCGAGCAAATGCTATACGTTCGCCTGATCGGTTTGTCGTCAAGATGAATCTGCAGCGGCAAATGCTGCCCGGGCAAGAACTCGAATTCGCTGACCGCGGCTGCAGGTACTGACAGTGCTATACGAACAGAATCGGCGGTTTCTTTTTGCAATCGCGTTACTGTGAGGTAATGGTATTTACGCATTGTGCATTCTTTTCGGCATCGTCAGATGCATTTGAAGTACTCGAACGGTTCGAGGCAGTCGTCGCACTTGTAAGATGCCTTGCAGGCAGTTGATCCAAATTCGCTCACCAATGTTGTTTGACTCGTGTGACATCGTGGGCAGCGAACCGGCGCTTTGCCAAGCAACGCTCGTTTATCGGCATTGCCAACTGGCGGTGCTATTCCGTAAGCCCGGAGTTTTTCCCTGCCCGCCTCACTAATCCAGTCTGTTGTCCATGGTGGCGACAAAACGCGATTGACAACAATATTCTCGACCCCCCTCGCCTGCAGACTTGTGACGATATCGTCCTCTATAACTTCCGTTGCCGGGCAGCCCGAATAGGTAGGCGCGACGTCTATTTCGATGCCCTGCTCGGTAACGGCGACATTTCTGACCATGCCGAGATCGATGACACTGACGACCGGGACTTCCGGGTCCGGAACATCTGCAAGCCAGTTCCAGACCTGTTGCTCCAGAACGGAGTTACTTTTTCGCAACGCCGCCACAATCGCCTACCAGTTCAGGCCGGGATGCTGGCGCTGCATCGTCTGCATTTCTGCAATAAGGTTGCCGAAGTCGTCGCTATGCTGGCCGCCGCGACCGCCATCGTCCATCGCCTGATCGTCAGGACGTTTAAGACCAGCCTCCGCCAAAACAGCAGCAATGTCCGATTCCCAACTCGCCCTGATCTTTTCAGGATTTGGACCATCGAACTCATCGCGCATGATGTCATCAACTTCATCTGCGGCGAATAACTCGCCCGTGAAACGCCACAACGCCTGTACGGATTCCTGCACACGTCGATGGCTTTCCTCGGTGCCGTCGCCGAGTCGCACCAGCCAAAAGTTATTGTGCCGTTGGTGATAGCGAATTTCCTTGATTGCCCGTGCTGCAATTTCTGCAAGACCGGCATCGCTACAGTTTGTCAGGGCATCCAGCTGTGGCAGGTAAAAAGCCTCGAACAACACCGAGCGCACAGTCACGTCCCCAAAATGACCATTCGCTTGCTCCAGCAACAAGAAATTACAGAATTCATTTTCATCTCGCAGGTAAGCGAAGTCATCTTCTTTCCGGCCTTTGCCTTCGAGCTCACCGGCATAGGCATAGAACATCCGCGCCTGACCAATGTAGTCCAGTGCAAAATTGGCGTTCGCCAATTCTTCTTCGAGTTCGGGCCCATGTGCGACAAGTTCTACCAATCGCTGCGCGAGTATCAGCGCGTTGTCGCCAAGCCTGAGTACGTATTTGAGGAGTGCATCTTCTGTGTTCACATCAATTTCTCGTCGAACAAAATACCTGGCTCAGATATTTTCAACATCGTCTGGAATTTTGTAAAAAGTCGGGTGTCGATAAATCTTGCTTTTGGCCGGCTCAAAAAAAGCTTCGTCATTCTGAGGGTCGGACGCGGTGATCTCGCTTGATTTAACGACCCAGATGCTGATGCCTTCGTTGCGGCGCGTATAAACGTCTCGTGCATGATTTAGTGCCATTTCATCATCCGGCGCATGTACGCTGCCGGCATGCCGATGGCTGAGCCCCGCTTTCGCGCGAATGAACACCTCGTAGAGTGGCCAGTCTTCTTTTGTCATCTCAAAATCCAATCATCAGGCGGCGGCTTTTGCCGCACGTTTGTTTGCATAGGCCTGCGCAGCTTCGCGCACCCAGGCACCGTCTTCATGTGCCCGTTGCCTTGTCTGTATTCGTTCGCGATTGCACGGGCCGTTGCCTGCCAGTACATCTTTGAATTCCTGCCAGTCGATTTCGCCGAATCTGTAATGGCCGGTTTCTTCATCAAGTTCGAGTTCATCATCGGGCATCCTGAGCCCGATAAACTCTGCTTGCGGCACGGTGACATCCACAAATTTCTGGCGTAGCTCGTCGTTGCTGAAACGTTTGATTTTCCACGCCATCGATTGTGCAGAGTGTTCTGAATTGCTGTCGTTCGGACCAAACATCATCAGAGATGGCCACCACCAGCGATTAAGTGCTTCCTGGGCCATTGTTTTTTGTTCCTCGCTGCCACGGCAAAGTTCAAGCATGATTTCATAGCCTTGGCGCTGATGAAAACTCTCTTCCTTGCAAACACGAATCATGGCGCGCGAATACGGACCATACGAGCAGCGACACAGCGG
>QIHS01000461.1 GCA_003229095.1 Woeseia sp.
CAACAGATGGCAGATTTGATCGAGAGCGAGGTTAGGAGCTATTTGCCAAGCCTGCCAGAAACGATAGGGCTGGAGGTGAGGACGGAGATACTGCCCTATAGCCCCGCTGGCGGAACCGGCGCCGCAATCGGCGCCGATCGCTTTGCCTGGATTGTAGACACAACCCGCAGCGAAGGTGTCATGGCTATCGCTGATGCGACACTTCGAGTTCCGGAATGACAAACTAGCGTTATTGAATAACTAAAACGCTATATTATGATTGCGGCCCACGTCAGGGGGTGTTGTTAGGCCGCTGATTCAATTGACACATCCCAACCGGGAAACACCAGAACCGCTGGATGGCATTTAAGAGCGCGTGCAAACACCTTCGCTCTTTCAACGCCCATCCGTACGCGATCATTCTCTATCGCCGAAATCATTGACTGAGGGATACAGCAAATCTTGGCCAACTCGTTCTGGCTCAATGCCTGTAATTCCCTAAGAATCCGCACAGATTCTCCAGCAGAAACCCCGGATGAGGCGTAGTCCGGCAGGACCTGAGATCTCTACGATACCCGCCAGCATTGCGCTATATTTGTACAAGACTTCTGTCCTGTTCAGCTGGCTTTCAGGCTATGCAGGATAAGCTGTCCATAATTTGCGATGTCTATCACAAAGACGCCCCGGCGGGGTACTATTCACCGGTTGGGCTACGCCAATCACCACAGGAAGAAAGACTATGAAAAGAGCCATTTTTCTAGCGCTGATGGTCGCGCTTGTGTCATTGCCGACGACGAGTGCATTTGCAGCATCCGCAGCCGAACTCGACAGCGATGCCGACGATGCTATTGCTGTCTTCCAGAAAGACGTCAATGGTGCTGATGTGTTCCTGAAACAATCCGCAGGTTACCTGGTTTTCCCGCGTGTCATCAAAGTCGGAATCGGCATAGGGGCAGAAACCGGAGAGGGTGTGCTGCGAGTTAACGGCAGGTCGGCCGCTTACTACAGAACAACCGCGGGCTCTTTCGGGCTGCAACTCGGCGCCCAGGCCAAATCGATGGTGATCGCATTTATGACCAAAGAATCGCTTACCAAGTTTCTTGACAGCTCGGGCTGGAAAGTGGGTGTAGATGGTTCTGTTGCACTGATCGATCTCGGCGCAGGCAAGCAGATCGACACGCACAACATCAAAGACCCGGTGGTGGGATTTATTTTCGGTTCGAAAGGGCTGATGTATAACCTGACGCTTGAGGGCACCAAGATTACGCGCATCAAGAAAGAATAATCGAACTGGTTACGGCGCGACCGTGAACTTCACCCGCCGGCGCGCAATATAGACAAGAAATCGGGCGGGCGCGAGGCAGCGGGTTACATGTATGCGGGTTCGTTGTTGCTAATGCGGCTCTAAAATCTTGCCCTGCCGATCAGCATTTTCGGCAAACTCGTCCTGCCATTTCGACCTGTGCACCGCTGGTGCTACCTGCACCGCGGTTACTTTGTATTCGGGACAGCTGGTTGCCCAGTCGCTATATTCGGTCGTTACAACATTTGCTCCGGTTTCCGGATCATGGAAGGTCGTATATACGACGCCTGGTTGTACACGCTCCGTAATCTTGGCACTCAGGGTGATGTCGCCCTTGCGACTGGTGAGTGACACACGATCGCCGTCATTGACACCTCGGGTCTCCGCATCGTGTGGATGAATCTCAAGCAGGTCTTCCTTGTACCAGACGATGTTTTCCGTTCTGCGAGTTTGGGCACCTACGTTGTACTGCGTCAACGTGCGGCCGGTTGTGAGCAACAACGGGAATTTTCGATTCGTTCGTTCTTCCGTCGGCACGTAGTCCGTTTCAACAAACAGACCTTTGCCGCGCACAAATTGGTCAATATGCATAATGGGTGTGCCCATCGGTGCGTCATCATTGCAGGGCCATTGCACACTGCCGACACGATCCAGGAATTCGAATGACACCCCCGTGAAGGTCGGCGTCAGCGCGGCAATCTCGTCCATAATCTCCGACTCGTTCTCGTATTGCATTGCATAGCCGAGCGCCTGAGCCAGTTCTTGTGTGACCCGCCATTCCGCCTTGCCCTGACGCGGTTTCATTACAGGGCGGACACGATTGATGCGCCGTTCTGCATTGATAAAGGTGCCGTCTTTCTCGAGAAACGATGTGCCGGGTAAGAAAACGTGCGCAAATTTCGCCGTCTCATTCAGGAACAGGTCCTGTACGACAATGCACTCCATGTTTCTCAATGCGGCTTCGACGTGTTGCGTGTTCGGGTCAGATTGTGCGATATCCTCGCCCTGAATATACATGCCCTTGTAGTTGCCAGCGATTGCCGCGTCGAACATGTTGGGAATTCGATAGCCCGGCTCGGCGTCTATTTTAACGCCCCACATTTTCTCGAATACGCCGCGAATTTCATCGTCTTGCACGGGCCGGTAGCCGGGAAGTTCGTGTGGGAAAGACCCCATATCGCAGGAGCCCTGCACGTTATTCTGTCCGCGCAGCGGATTGACCCCGCAGCCGGAAAAGCCAATGTTGCCGGTTGCCATCGCAAGGTTGGCCATGCCCATTACCATGGTAGAGCCCTGGCTGTGTTCGGTGACGCCCAAACCATAATAAATGGCCGCTTTATCCGCGTTTGCATAAAGGCGGGCCGCGGTGCGAATGTCATCAGCGGGGACGCCGGAAATTTTGGCAACCGCCTCCGGCGAATTCTCCGGCCGAATTACGCACGTTTTCCACGCTGCAAAAGAATCCAGATCGCAGCGTTCGTTAATATAGTCGTCGTCAAGCAGCCCTTCGTTGACGGCAACATGTGCAAGTGCATTGATAATGGGTACGTTGGTGCCCGGAAGTAGCGGCAAGTGAACCTCCGCCTCAATACGAGGCGAACGAACGAGGTCTATTTTGCGCGGATCGATGACAATCAGTTTCGCACCTTCGCGCAGGCGGCGTTTCATTTGCGACGCAAACACCGGATGTCCATCGGTGGGGTTAGCACCGATAACGATCATGACATCGGCATCCATCACGCTGTCGAACGGCTGCGTGCCGGCGGATGTTCCGAGCGTCTTGTTCAACCCGAAGCCGGTGGGCGAGTGGCACACACGCGCGCAGGTATCGACGTTGTTGTTGCCGAATGCCGCTCTCACCAGTTTCTGCACAATAAATACTTCTTCATTGGTGCAGCGGGATGACGTTATTCCACCGACGGATTTGCGGCCGTATTCTTTCTGGATATCTTTAAATCGACTGGCGGCGTACTGAATGGCCTCGTCCCAGCTGACCTTTTTCCATGGCTGGTCAATCGAATCGCGAATCAGAGGGTCGAGCACGCGTTCTTTGTGAGTGGAATAGCCCCAGGCGAATCGCCCTTTGACACAACTGTGACCGTGGTTGGCCTGGCCATCTTTGTAAGGCGTCATGCGTACGACTTGATCGCCTTTCATGTCTGCTTTAAATGAGCAGCCGACACCACAGTAAGCGCAGGTCGTGATGACGCTGTGGTCAGGTTGTCCGTGATCGATAATGGATTTCTCCATTAGTGTCGCCGTCGGGCAGGCCTGAATGCAGGCACCGCAGGAGACACATTCGGAATCGAGGAAACTTTCACCAAGGCTCGCGGACACTTTCGATTCGAAACCGCGACCCTCAATGGTGAGTGCGAAAGTTCCCTGCACTTCGTCACAGGCACGCACACATCTTGAGCAGACAATGCATTTGCTGGGGTCAAACGAGAAGTACGGATTACTGTTGTCAATTTTCGCATCGAGATGATTTTCACCATCGAAACCGTAGCGAACGTCCCGCAGGCCAACCGCGCCTGCCATGTCCTGCAATTCGCAATCCCCGTTCGCCGAACAGGTCAGACAATCGAGCGGGTGATCGGAAATGTAGAGTTCCATGACATTGCGCCGCAGTTTTGCCAGTGCTTCCGTCTGGGTGCTGATTTTCATGCCGTCCTCGACCGGCGTCGTGCAGGAAGCCGGATAGCCTTTTCGGCCTTCAATTTCGACCAGGCAAAGGCGGCAGGAGCCGAATGGCTCCAGATTATCGCTTGCGCAAAGCTTGGGCACATCAATGCCAAACTCACGCGCCGCGCGCATGATGGTGCTGCCGGCTCTTACTGTCGTGGGGAGTCCGTCAATTTCTATGCTGACGGTCTCGGTGCGCGTGCTGGCCGGCGTGCCAAGATCGGTTTCTGTAGTTGGGTTCAACGCTTGAAGTCCTCTGGGAAGTATTTTAGCGCGCTTTGTACCGGAAAAGGGGTCATTCCGCCCATGGCGCACAATGATCCATCGATCAGTGTTTCACATAACTCAGTGAGCAGGTTAAGATTTTCTTCTCTGTCTTTGTCCGCAAGAATGCGGTCGATGACCTCCACCCCGCGCACCGACCCGATGCGGCAGGGCGTGCATTTTCCGCAGGATTCGATCGCGCAAAATTCGAAAGCAAAGCGGGCCTGTGCTGCCATATCGACCGTATCGTCGAACACGACAACGCCGCCGTGACCGATCATGCCACCGACTTTGGTGAACGCTTCGTAGTCAAGCGGTGTATCCAGTTGTTCTTCGGCAAAATAGGCACCCAATGGCCCGCCAATCTGGACCGCGCGAATCTTGCGCCCGCTCGCCGTTCCGCCGCCGAAATCCTCAATGAGTTCTCGAAGTGTGAGGCCAAACGCTTTTTCGACCAGGCCGCCGCGCTTGATATTGCCTGCAAGCTGAAACGCGAGTGTGCCTTTTGATCGACCGACGCCAAAGTTCGCGTAGGGCTCGGCACCGAGTGCCAGTATGTCGGGCACTGAGCCCAGTGTGACGACGTTGTTAACAACCGTCGGTTTGCCGAACAAGCCCTCGATCGCAGGTAGCGGCGGTTTGTAACGAATCAGCCCGGCCTTGCCCTCCAGGCTTTCGAGCATTGCGGTTTCTTCTCCACAGACATAGGACCCTGCGCCCAAGTGTACATCGATATCGAAATCGAATCCGCTGCCGCCGATATCCTCTCCCAGCCAGCCGGAATCTTTTGCGACGACCAGGGCTTTCGCAAACACGCGCCGGGTCAGGGGATATTCACTTCGCAAATACACATAACCCCTGTTCGCACCGACCGCGTAGCCGGCAATGATCATGCCTTCGATCAGTGTGAGTGGGTCGCATTCCATGAGAATGCGATCGGAGAAAGTCCCGCTGTCTCCTTCATCCGCGTTGCAGGTTATATATTTCTGCTCCCCTTCTGCATCGGCGACCGTCTGCCACTTGATGCCGGTCGGGAAACCAGCGCCACCGCGACCGCGAAGCCCCGATGCCTTGATTTGATCAATGACGAATTCCGGGTCCTGGGCCAGTGCTTTTTGCAGCCCCGCGAAACCGCCGTGCGTCAGGTAGTCGTCCATAGACAACGGGTCAATCAATCCGCAACGTCTGAATGTCCAGCGTTCCTGGTTTTTGAGATAAGGAAGTTCAGTGATATCACCCAGTCTTAGTTCGTGCTCGCCGCCCTCAAGAAAGCCTGCCTCAAATAAACTATCGACGTCGTCGACACCGACCGGGCCATATGCAATTCGCTGCTCGCCAACGAGTACTTCGACAAGCGGTTCGAGCCAGCTCATTCCCCAGGAGCCATTGCGTATGACATTAACGTTGTCATGCGCCGCGATTTTTTCCCCGACGTCGTCTGCGCCCAATGAAACAGCAGCAGTTTCGCACGGCACGTAGACGGTGACTTTACGATTCACATCGAGCTCCGCAGGCATCGACAATGCTGTCGAGTTTATTCTGATCAACGCGCCCGTAGACTTTGTTGTCAATCATGATCGCTGGTGAGCATGCGCAATTTCCGAGGCAATAAACGGGTTCAAGTGTGAGTTTTCCGTCATCCGTTGTACCGTGCAGGTCAACACCCAGTTTTTCTTCGGCGTAGGCGGTCAGGTTTCTGCTACCCATGGCCTGGCACGATTCTGCCTGGCAGATTTTCAGGACGTGTTGCCCGGGCGCTGTCGTTCGAAAGTCATGGTAAAAGCTGACGACGCCATGTATATCTGCGCGGGACAAATTCAGCTCGCGAGCAAGCTGGCGAATGGCGGCCTCACTAATGAAGCCGAAGCGATCCACGAAGGCATGCAGAATTTGTCCGGCGCGGAGCCGAATTGCTCGGCGATCTCAGTCGCCACAGCGCTGTCGAACTTGATCGTCATTCCTGAATATCTCCCCTTTCGACTCTATCCGGTGCGTTATAAATATTGAATGTGCTTCCGCGCAGGAACCCGATCAGTGTCATGTCAAATTCGTTCGCCAGTTGCACAGCCAGGCTCGACGGTGCACCCACTGCGGCCAGCAGTGGAATTCCGGCAACCAGCGCTTTCTGCATCAACTCGAAGCTCGCGCGGCCGGAAACCAGCAAGCCAAATTCGTTTCCTGGCAATCGGCCCTGCAACAACAGCGACCCGATCACTTTGTCGGTCGCATTATGCCGTCCAACGTCTTCTTTAACGATCACAATTTCACCATCCGAACCGAAAATTGCAGCGGCGTGCAATCCGCCGGTCTTGTCAAACACTGTCTGTTTCTCACGTACGCGATCGGGCACATCGATCAGACATCGCGATGAAAACCGCGGCTGGCTGGCAGCCAATGACTTTTGTCCCGTCACACGCAGTGCATCGAGAGATGCTTTGCCACAAACGCCGCAGCTCGACGTTGTATAGAAGTGTCTCTGCAGGCGGTCCAGTTGCAGATCCACATTTGGATCGATTTCCACGCGCACGATGTTTCTGAGGCCCAAATCAGGATCTGCTTCCCCGCGGTGGCTTACCGATTTAACCTGGTCGGCAGAGGTAATGATCCCCTCTGTGAACAGAAAACCCAGTGCGAGTTCATGATCGTCACCTGGTGTACGCATGGTAATGGAGATGGATT
>QIHS01000419.1 GCA_003229095.1 Woeseia sp.
GCATTGACGGCGGATGAAGAAGGCGGCAATCACAACGGCGTCGTTTGGCTACTCGAAAACCATCGCGAACTGATTGACGCGGAATATGCCATCAACGAAGGCGGCGGTGGCGCGATGAAAGATGGTGTGCATGTGGCCAATGCCGTGCAGGCCAGTGAGAAGGTCTACCAGACGTTTACCCTTGAAACGACGAACCCGGGTGGCCACAGTTCGCTGCCGGTTAAGGACAACGCAATTTATCACCTGGCCGACGCACTGGTCAGGATTCGAAATCATGATTTTCCGGTTGCCTTGAACGAAGTTACCAGCTTGTTTTTTGAGCGGTCAGCAGATCTGGAAGAAGGTGCGCTGGCCGATGCCATGCGCGGTGTGCTGCAAAGTCCGCCGGACCCATCGGCAATCGCTTATCTGGCAGGCACGCCATATTACAATTCACGACTGCGAACGACCTGTGTGGCAACGCGGCTCGACGCGGGCCATGCCGAAAACGCTTTGCCGCAGCGCGCACGCGCAACCATCAACTGCAGGGTATTACCTGGTGAATCAATCGACGCGGTGGAGAGCACGCTTGAGACCGTTATTGGCAACGACAAGATTCTGATTTCGAGAGTAGCCGTTGCGAATCCGTCGCCGCCCTCGCCGCTCACAGAGGAAATGCTGGGTGCCATCGAATCGATTACCGAAGACCTTTGGCCCGGCGTTCCGGTCATACCAACCATGAGTACCGGTGCAACTGACGGGCTGTATCTTCGAATTGCCGGCATTCCTGTATATGGCGTATCGGGATTGTTCGGTGACATTGAGGACAACCGTGCGCATGGGCAAAACGAGAGAATCCGAATCGAGTCTTTTTTCGAGGGACAGGAATTTCTCTATCGTCTGACAAAGACCCTGTCTCACGCTGACACGGAGTAGTTACCCCCATGCTGACGATCCTGATTACGGGCTGTAACCGCGGCATTGGCCTAGAGCTATGCCGGCAGTATCACGCGCGTGGCGATCAAGTCATCGCCGTCTGCCGCAGCGGCAGTGATGAATTGAACTCCATTGGTGTGCGCATCATTGAAGAAGTTGATGTAACAGACGACAGGTCTGTTTCGCGCCTGGCAGAAACGCTAAAGAACGAATCGATCGATATCCTGATGAACAACGCCGGCATCCTGCGCTCGGACTCGATCGATACGGTGGATTTTGACGACATGCTCGAGCAATTTCAGGTCAACACAATCGGGCCATTGCGTGTAACCCGCACATTGAGTGACAACCTAAAGTCGGGCGCCAAGGTGGGTATTGTAACCAGTCGTGTCGGGTCTATTGACGACAATGGCTCGGGCAACAATTACGGCTATCGATGCTCGAAAGTGGCTGCAAACATGGTTGGCCGGAATCTGCACCATGATTTGTCGAAACAAGGCATCGCAGTCACACTGTTACACCCCGGGCTGGTAGCAACGGACATGACCGGCGGCAGAGGCGTGTCGCCGGAAAAATCTGCACATGGCCTTATTGCCCGAATGGATGAGCTCGATCTCGAGTCAAGCGGCGGTTTCTGGCATGCAGAGGGTTATGCTTTGTCGTGGTAATCCGCAGGAGTAAGGGTCACACAACAGAGCCGGGGATGTTTACTCCTCGAAACGATATCCTGTTGAACAATGCCGGCACCGTTCCACTACCGACCCACGAAGCGGCCCACTACCGGATCGGCAAACACGATCGCAGCCGTGATCACTGAGAAAACCAGGTAGAGCAACAGGTTAGTCCGCCATCCAACGTGGAGCGTCCGGCTCGCCGCGATCGTCATTCCGAACAAGATCACGACAACCACCGCAGGTAACGCCCAAACAGGCAGTCCCATGTCGATGCTGGTTCGTGCTTCATCGTTGGGACTGGAGAGCCCGACAACAGAAGCGGCCAAACGCATGAACAGAGCCAAGAACAGGTAGGGATAAGCAAGACTCGAGTGACGGGCCCGGATCAACCAGAATGCGAGCGCTGCCTGCAGGTACGTCGCGAAGGGCCCGGCCATGGCGACGAGCATCCGATGTGCACCGGTTTTGTATTCGCCAGTGGACAAGCCGGCTTGGTTCAGCGACCACCACATGTCGTAGCCTAGCCAGCGCCCCATCTGGAAGTGCGCAAACTCGTGCACGCCCCAAGTCACGGCAGCGACTAACGGAAGCGAAAGCCAGAAGATGGGCAACGGTAGGAGCTTTGTGGGTTCACTATTCATGACGGGTTAACTTACGGTCTTGTCGTAGCCGGTTATTTTGCCTGATTGTGGCCCGCATCGCCGACGAAAACGGACTTCGTTGAAATCGGCGACATTCGGGAAGCAATTGCGCTCCATTCCACTGCTGTCCCATTGACTGGTTACGGGCATACGATCTTCGCGGCTGAAGCCGCACACAATTCAAGAGGTCTTTGTGGGGGCGTCAGCCGCGAACAGACCCAGGGTTCGACGACTTCGGTCGCCCGGATCTCAGCGGCTATCGCATCGGCTGGATGGGCGATTACGACGGCTACCTGACAACTGAGCCCGGTGTGATCGACATATGTGAAGCAGCGTTGACTGGCATCGGCACTGTCGGTGCGATAGTCGAGGATTGTCAGCCGGAATATGACATGGAACGCCTCTGGCAAACCTGGCTGACATTCCGGCACTGGACGCTTAGTGATGCGAAAGAACTTTACGATGACCCGGAAAAACGCAAGCTATTGAAACCTGAATTCGTTTGGGAAATTGAAGGTAGTTTCGACATGACCGCAGAAAGAGTCGCCAGGGGCGGAGTCGATCGATCGGACTGGTATCGCGCGCTGCACAAACTGTTCGAGTCTTACCACATCCTCGCATTGCCAACTGCACAGGTGTTTCCCTTTTCCAAGGACGTTCATTGGCCGAAAGAGATCAACGGTAAGCCAATGGATACCTATCATCGCTGGATGGAGGTCGTTATTGGTGGAACGCTGTCAGGATTACCGGTTGTCAATCTACCAGCAGGGTTTGATTCGAGCGGCCGTCCAATGGGGATGCAGTTTATCGGGCGCATGGGCGAGGACAAACGGGTGCTGGAATTTGCGTTGGCCTACGAAGACGCGACAGAATATTTAAATCGAAGGCCAGAAATGCGTGATGCGTAGCAACGGGTAACGTTCAACCGTCTCAATAAATGTGCCTCGCCAAAACGGCAGAACAAAAGCTTACCAGCGTTGAGGCAAAACTCTTGAGGTATGGAAAACACGTAAAATCTCAACACGATTTAACCGCGGCCTGACTCGGTAGGGGACAATGTAACGGGTATCGGGTACAACCAGCTCGCGTGTGCCGGGAATACGGCCCGGGTGACCAAGGGCCGGGTTGTCAGTTAACAGACCAACCGTATCGACAATCCGTTGGACGACCCGCCGAGCGGCAACAGGGTCATCCTCCGCAATATACTCGGCTTCATCATTAAGGTTCTGTAAGGCTTTTACCAGCCATTTAACCTGCACTGACTCCCCACTTGCGCAGGGTCTTGCGAACGTCTTTTTCCGCTGCGAAGTCGCCACCATCGGCCTCTTTAACAGCGTCCTTGATCTCTTGAATCTGCCACTCGTTCAGTTCAATGAAATCCCGAATCGCCTCCGCCGCAAGGAAAGATTTCGAGCGCCTGGTCGCTTCGGCCAATTGGTCGAGACGACCTTTTAGTTCGGTTTCCAGGCGAATAGTCATCGTTGTGGACACGGTGGAGACCCTCGTGCTGTGTTCAGATGTACACATAGTAGCACAAATAGATTTGAGGGCTTCAAGCTGTCGCCAGCTTTGATTTCCGTGACCTGCCCCGATTCCGACGTAAGTATCCAGCGCCCTATCAATAAATGACAGAACTCGGTGAGATCAAGGTCCAGCTTAATTTTACCCGGCTCGCACTCCCAGGTTCCCGCGAGCATGTTGCCTTCCTCGAAAAAGCCACTATCGGTCTGATTGGGTAGATCACCAATGGGTTCACCGAACGAATCTGTGGCGACCAGATTGTTAAGAGTCGCGCATTGCGGTTGGATACTGATTTCTGGCATTACTTATTCTCCGTTTGCGAGATAGCTGAACAGGCCGGCGATTGTCGATATTGGCATACCTGGAACACTACCGCGCCTATACGCTCCACAGAAGAGTCGCGACGCATCGGATTGAGCGTTCGGTGCCGGAGACCGGTTATCACTCTCGGGACATGCTGGGCACAGACACGCGAGAACTTTCCACCTCGTAAAACAAAGCTCCCGCGGGAGCTTTGTTGAGCACTGCGAAAAACGTGATGAACGAACCTCTGGCACCTGTCTATTTGGACTAGCTGTTGATTTGTATGCTGGATTGACCCCTTTGGATCGACCCAGAAGATCCTTTGTCGCCAGTGTGGTTGGTGGTCATCAGCTCAATGGTCTTGCGGCTCAGGATTCGAATCCCGCTAGCCCAGTGCTGAAAAATGCACGGCCTTGCCGCGCCGCGCCACCAGCGTAACGGCGCCAGCTATTTTATTTCCGGTAGTCGGGGTCAGAGTCAATACTTGGGATCAGAATCAATCTAAAACCAAGCTGCTTTTATGGGGCCAGTTTTTTTAATCGTGTTTCAAGGTCTGACAGTGCCCGGTCCTCAGGGGATAGAGTTTTTAATTCTTTAATGAGCTGGTGAGCCAAGTCTCTGTGACCAAGAGTAAGGTGACAGTCAGAGGCGCCGACAAGTGCAGCGAACATCATGCCGCGCGTTGTGAATTTACGTTCTCTGTTCGTCATTGAGCCATTCTGTTTTTCATCTGGTTTTTTTACGGCCGGGATTCGAAGATACATGAGTCCATTTCTTTCTGTGGTATTTCGTCAAGCCATTCCGGCTTCATGAAATTTCTCTTGATTCCACGCGCCAACTTGCCGATTTCGATGCGATGATCAAATGTACCGGTCAACGGCAGAATGGTTCTGATCACGATCTCGCCGTTTCTGACCACCGGCCGGTCTTCGATTTTCCCGAGCACAATCACGGCGGGCACATTTGCAGCCGGCATCAATGCGGTCATGCCGGTTTTCAAGCCGTGGCTGCCGATGTCTGAAACAATAAACGAGCCGAAACTGTTCGCAGACAGGCCCAGTGCATTGATCTCGAATCCCATGTCCACCGTTATCCACTTCAGCAACCGAAACACGGGCCGTCGAAGCGGCCAGGGAACCCGATTCAGCAGGTATTTATTCTGTGAGACTTTCGATTCATCGCCGCCCCTGGCCTGGCGGGCTTTAACACTAAGTTCTTCCGCGATCGAGCTTGCCGTCCGGACGTGTGCATCCTTGATGATGACCGAGGTCACGCCCTCCCCGTCCATCGCGACTGGCACCATGACATCCAGCCGTGTTCGACCGACGACGCCACCACGGCGAATGAAGCAATTGAGCTCCGGTACGTCAAATGCCACTGCCCGCGCCAGCACAGAAACTGCGAGATGAACCATCGTGATCTTGACGCCCGCCTTCCGCCGATCTTGAATGAATTGCCTGGCGTCCGTGACGTCGATATCCAGTGTGCCATAGACACGGGAATCGGTTGGCGTGGTATAAATCGCGGCAGAGGTGACGCGCCACGGAGTGTTAAACTGATCCATCCGACGGAGCATATCTGCTACAAAACCGGTTTTGGATAGACAGGTGTGGATATCCAAGCTCGGCTAACGCCAACCAAGGACTGATCATGGACAAAGACGATTCATTGTTGCTAAACCGGCGTCGAATACTGGCGGCCGCACTCATGGGAGGTGGCTCGGTTGCCGTCGCTGCCTGTTCGCCGGGCGCAAGCACTGGTGACAGCGATCCTGATGCGCTGTGGACGGGCTACGACGAGCGCATTACCGAGCGCACGCTCGCAGAGGCGGAAAAGCTGTTCGGGCTGGAGTTCTCGGAAGCAGAGCGACGCCAGATTCTGGGCGGTGCTGTAGAAGAGGATGAGGAGGGATTTTTTGCGCAGCAAATTGCGTCGCTGAAAAAACGCCGCGACCAGGATATCCCGATCACCTTACAGCCTGCGACGAGTTTTGACCCTCGACTCCCGGGCATCCGATACGCCGAGCAGGCCAATTCGCTTGCGCTGTTTCCGGAAGAAATCGCAAACATTCCTGACGACGCTGAGAGCATTGCGTTTGCGTCGGTGAAACAACAGGCTCGCTGGATGACAACCGGTCAGATCTCCAGCCGTGAATTGACCGATATCTACCTTGCACGAATTGAACAACACGGCGAGTTGCTGGAATGTTTTGTCACGGTGACGGCGGACCTTGCTCGCGCACAAGCGGATCAGGCTGATCGTGAACGCGCCACCGGGCAGGTTCGTGGGCCATTGCACGGCATTCCCTATGGCGTCAAAGATTTGCTCGATACTGCTGACATTGCGACTACCTGGGGCGCGGAACCCTACAAAGACCGGGTCGCCGCAATCGATGGCGCAGTGGTGCGTCGCTTGCAGGATGCCGGCGCTGTAATGCTTGGCAAAACCACTCTGGGTGCACTGGCGTGGGGCGATGTCTGGTTTGGCGGTGAAACCCGCAACCCGTGGAATCCCAAAGAAGGCGCGTCCGGCTCATCAGCCGGATCGGGTTCTGCAACCGCTGCGGGACTGTGTTCATTTGGCATCGGCACGGAAACGCTGGGTTCAATTGTTTCTCCTTCCGATCGCAATGGACTCACCGGGCTGCGTCCGACTTTCGGTCGTATTTCCCGCGTGGGTGCAATGGCGCTTTGCTGGTCACTCGACAAAATTGGGCCGATGTGCCGCTATGCCGAAGACACGGCAATCGTATTGAGCGCACTCAATGGCTACGACGAATACGATACGGGTTCCATCGACATGGGCTTTGCCTACGACGGTCGGCAGTCAGTCGCAGAACTCACCATCGGCTACGACCCTGCATGGTTTGACGGTGATCATGCCAGCGACATCGACAGGTCAGCACTGGAGACACTAAAGAGCATGGGCGCGACGGTGCAGGAAATATCCCTGCCCGACCTGCCAGTCAACGAGATCATGGGCGCCCTCGGTGTCGAATCTGCGGCCGCTTTCGAGGAACTGACTTTGTCGGACCGCGACGATCAGTTACGCAGACAGGTCGACAACGCCTGGCCAAACAGTTTTCGACAAGCACGCTATTTCTCCGCGGTTGACTTCATGCAGGGCGAAAGACTCCGGCGGCAAGTCATGCAGGATACGCACGAGTTCTTTTCCCAGGTCGATGTGATATTCGGGCCGAGCTTTGGCAACCCGATGCTGACGCTCACCAATTTCACCGGCCAGCCTTGTCTCACAATGCGCGCAGGGTTTGAGGAAATAACGCCACGATCTCTTTTCGGCCATCCCAAAAACGACACAGACGAAACGCTGCATAGAATTCCTCGTTCTGTCACGTTGTGGAGCAACCTGTTCGAAGAAGGAAAACTGATTACAGTCGGGCGTGCGCTTGAAGTCGCACTTGGCGTCGCGAATGAACGCCCATCGCTGAGATAAGAAAGGAACGACAATGAAAAGACTGGTTGCAGCTATACTTTGTTTCGCGTTCACCGCGCAGGCGGAAGATTCCTTCCAGGGATATTCGCTTGAGGAAGCGACCAGCTTTCGCAATGAATGGACGATGGACAACTGGGATGAAGGCGGGCCGCTCATGCGCTACGTTTTCCTCAACATGCCTGAATTCTGGACTCACTCCATCATCAGTCGTGGTGGACCTGTGCGCGAATTGCCGCTTGCGCTGCGCGAAGACGTTTCCGCATTTGAAACGACGACTGACAACGGACAAACATCTCTGGCTGACTATGTGCGCGAATCAACGGTCAATAGCGCTATCGTCTTGCACCACGGACTGGTTGTCTTTGAGGCATACCCACGAATGCGCGCGACAGACAAACATCTCTATATGTCAGTTTCCAAAGGGCATGCAGCCGCATTGATCGCCATTCTGGAAGATCGGGAAAAGATTGATGTCAGCAAGAGTGTGGATACCTACCTGCCCTTGCTAGCGAGTTCCGGGTGGGCGGGAGTATCGGTTCTTGATGTACTGGACATGGCATCGGGGATTGGCTGCCTCGAAGGTGAAGATGGTGCCTACAGCAATCCCAAACGCTGTTACTACCAATATGAAGCGTCACTTGGCTGGCTGCGTGCAACCGAGGCAACCATGGACAGCACGTTTGACTACATGGCTACGCTCAAGTCACACCGCCCTGCCGGTGAAGCGTTTGAATACACCTCGCCAAACACCTTCATCCTTGGCTGGCTTGCTGAATCCATTTATGGTCAACCCTACGCGGATCTGCTGTCGAGTGAGCTATGGCAAAAGATGGGTGCAGAGTCAGACGCAATGATCGTGGCACCGCGTCGTGGCGTCCCGATCGCTAGTGGCGGCATCAGCTCGACGCTGCGGGACATGGCTCGATTCGGTCTGCTGTTTACACCCAGTGGCCGGCAAAAGGTGCAACCGCTAATCTCGGACGCGGCGCTGGAAAAAATTCAGAACGGCGGTCGTCCTGAAATCTTTCGTGCTAATCTTGATGAGGACGATGGTTATGTCGACGGCGAAGCTGCCCTGCACAACAGCTATCAATGGGACTTCGTCATGAATGACGGAGATTTTTTCAAAGGCGGCTTCGGCGGGCAAGGCCTCTATATTTCTCCCTCCCGTGACCTGGTGGTCGCATTCTTCGGCACCTTCGACGAGAACGGCAACGGACACGAAATGACACGCGTTGCGCGGCAACTGGCGAAATCAGGTTTGTTTGATTAGCCATTCGTTAGTCCGGGCTAAAAGACCACCCAATGAGCAAACACCACTACAATCGGCAAGCCTATGACGTGGGCGTGTTTCGTTTGACTATGCCAAGCCTCACTCGCTGTAAATTGCCGCTGAGATTGGTCGTTATATTTCAATAGGACAATAGGAGAGTACTATGGGATTATTTGGTGGGAGTAAATCTAAATCCAAAATTATCGCTGATTGCTATACCAGAAGCGATGTGCCAGGGCGCACAATTGAAAAGTCTCTCAGACTAGTGCAGCACATATGTAAAGAAGAGTCTTTTCAATTTAATATTTCAAAGGATATTGATAGGGTATTTGAATCTCTGCTTGAAAAAGCAAAAGAAAATGGTGCAAATGTAATCGTCAATGTTCGCATGATCACTGGTTCAAATCGAATAGCGGGTGGGGTGGCTAACTCCAAGGCTTTAACGTCGCAAGCCTGGCATATGTTTTCCCCAAAACGTACTAAGCTGGTTGCAACTACTAAGCGCGGAGTCTACGTCATCGCTAGTCCCGCTTGAAAGACCGTCCACTTTGGGAGCGCCCCGAGAGCCAAACTCGGCATCGAGAAGCGCTTAAAGAATCATCTCGCGGGTCAGCCATCATTTGGAAAGAAATTGCTCAATGAAAGAGGATCTAAGCTCCATGGAGAGTTGTTCCTGTCGTTCTCATCCGTACAGTAGCTATCAGGGTCGTTAAGTTGGTAATTTCATCAAGCCATTGCTCCGACAAAAACGCGAATGCCACGGCCATTTAACAATAGTGCATCCGGTTCGCGTCATCTAGGGGGGGTTAACCCCAACCTGGCGTGCTCGATGAGCGGCGTTGGTAGTTGCGCTGATAATGCAGCCTGCGAGGGCTTCTTTGGAATGTTGAAACGCGAACGGGTCAATCGTCGTCGATACGAAACGCACGCCGAAGCAAGAGCTGATATCTTTGATTACATCGAGTGCTTCTACAACCCGCGAAGAAGACGAAAGCTGGAAATACTTAAACTGAATAAATCGAACTTAACTCAACCATCCGTGGTATCGGGGTAAAACCCGTTGATCTCGTTTCATTGCATCGGCGATTTCAGGAGCGTAAGTTCCTGGTGCGGTCGAGGCGACTGGAAGAACAAAGCACTGAGTACAGAAATCTCGAGTATTTTCTTTCGTACATGAGTAACGGGTTGCAGTTAAACGGACCGTCGTCATGCCGCTGGAACGGAGAAAACAAAAAATGAAACTCTGGTACATAATAAGCTTGCTGCCGCTCGCAGGCTGCGGCGACTCCACTTTCGAATCGAGGCGAGTGCCTCCAGAACGTACAACAGGAATCAAATTATGAAAGACAGCGTCCAGGAACGCATTGGCAATAGCCCAATGTCGTCCTATCAGTTTCGAATCATTGGTATATGCCTTGCGATAAACATACTGGATGGATTCGATGTGCTGGTTGTTGCGTTTACCGCACAGAGCATCGCAGCTGACTGGGGCCTCTCACCGAGCTCACTTGGTTTACTTCTCAGCTCCGGGGTGTTCGGCATGGCGGCTGGTTCGCTGGTTCTCGCGCCGTACGCAGATCGCACCGGGCGACGCACCATGATACTGGCCGGTCTGGTCATCATCACCGTCGGTATGGCCGTATCGGCAATTACTCAGACGGTTTGGCAACTTGTGGCCGCGCGACTGTTTACCGGGCTTGGCATCGGCACCTTGCTTGCGAGTATGAATGTCCTCGTTGCGGAGTATTCGTCGCAGAAGTATCGAAGCCTGGCGATCAGCGTTTTTCAATCGGGCTTCCCGATCGGCGCCACTATTGGCGGCGGTATCGTGTTGATTTTGCTTTCCATCTATAGCTGGCGTTCGGCATTTCTGTTCGGAGCGCTGATATCCGCGCTGATGATTCCGATCGTGTACGCGCGACTGCCTGAATCCCTGGACTTCCTGGCATCCAAACAACCCGCTAATGCGTTGGACAAGATCAACAAAATACTGGTTAAAATCGGTCAAACGCCGGTCGAACGGTTACCTGAGCGGCCAGCAATGCAACAGGAAATATCCGTTGGCGTAGCGCGCCTGCTGTCAGACGGTCGACTGCGACGTACGCTGTTAATCTGGACGTCGTTCTTTATGGTCATGTTCAGCTTTTACTTTGTAGTCAGCTGGACGCCGAAATTATTGGCCCAGGCGGGACTGTCCGCCGAGCAGGGAATCTCCGGGTCCGTGATTCTAAGTCTCGGTGGTGTAATCGGAAGTTTAATGCTCGGATTCATCGCGTCTCGCGTCAAACTCAAGGGCCTTGTCGGAACCTACATGGTCGCCACAGCAATATTGATGGTCTTGTTTGGAATGCTGAGCAGCCAACTCATCCCGGCGTTTTCAATTGCTATTTTCCTCGGATTTTTCCTGTTCGGCGCGATTGTCGGTTTATACGCGATTACACCGACGCTTTACGACACCGAGATGCGCGCGACAGGAATGGGATGGGCCATCGGTATCGGCCGAATAGGCGGGATCATCGCGCCATACGCCGCGGGACTAATGTTGGAGGATGGCTTCAGCAACACTCTCATGTTCACAATCTTCGCGGTACCGATGTTTATCGCTATGCTGGCACAGAGTTCGATAAAACGCTGAAGTTGACTCGCGACGCCGGTCGGCCCGTGATCTTGATGGGGTTGCCTGACCTCTGGCGTGCGCGGTTCACGAGTTTCGACTATTTGTCGACTTCGATGCCGCTCAAAAGTATGCTCGCGAATTGATCCGCAATGTGCTCAACCTTC
>QIHS01000023.1 GCA_003229095.1 Woeseia sp.
TACGCGGCAGCATTTCGCCGCGAAGGTTATGCGGTCGATTTATTCGAAGCACGCCAACCCGCAATGGATGCGTTCGTTGCTCGACTGCCGGACCTGGTGGTCATCGACATCAACCTGAAAGACGAGATCGAAGGTGGTTTTGAGCTTTGCCGCGGATTGCGGAGCCTGTCGAGCGATCTGCCGATCATTTTTCTCACCGCAAGAGACAGTGAATTCGATGCAGTGTCAGGCTTAAGGCTGGGTGCGGACGATTACCTTACCAAAGACATCAGCCTGCCGCACCTGATGGCCAGGATCGCGGCACTGTTCCGCCGCCTGGACGCGATACAAAACCCACAAGGCGAGGAAAACAGCCTGCGACGAGGCAGCCTCGAGCTGGATATCGATCGCATGACGGTGCGCTGGAAGGACGAACCGGTTGGGCTGACCCTGACGGAATTCTGGATGGTGCATGCGCTCGCCCGATATCCGGGCCATGTCAAGAATCGCCAGCAGTTAATGGACGCAGCGCAAGCGGTGCTGGACGACAATACGATCACCTCACATGTCAAACGCATTCGTCGCAAATTTGTCGCACTCGACACCGAGTTTGCTGCGGTCGAAACAGTCTATGGCATGGGTTATCGCTGGCTCAGCGACTAGCCCGGACCCGGCATGAATCTCAAGAAGCAACTTTTACTGGTCAGTCTCCTGACGCTTATTCTGCCCTGGGCCGGTTGTGAGTTTATTCGTGAGACTGAATCCGCGTTGCGAGAGGGCCAGCAGAAAATGTTGGGCAGCACCGCCACGGCGATTGCGGACTCGCTATCACAGTTTCCCTATGAGCTTTTGTCTGACGTGGAACAAGGGAACGCTGGTGCCAGCCGCCTCTATGCACACTCGCTTTCCTCTGCACCTCTTATCGACGGCTACGCAGACGACTGGACCATTCCCGTCGGTGCCATCGCTTCGCTACGTGGCATCGATGGCACAATTCGTTACGTTGTTGGTTCGGATCGCCTTTACTGGTATCTCTACGTCGATGTGCGTGATGCAACAGTGGTATTTGCGCAGCAACAATCTACAACAGGGCAGCGAAAACATGCTGACCACATTTCTTTATTGAGTATTGATGATGATGGCGAGCAAAGTGTCTTCCGCTTTGAAGCAGAGGCACCCGGCCCGATTGTTACCACCCGACGAACCCGTGGCGCGACCTTTGACGAGATGCGCATTGTCGCGCACTGGCAAGACAAGGCGAACGGTTACAGTCTCGAAGCGCGTATTCCGCGCAACCTGGCGGGCCCGCAACTCGGAATTGTCGTCAGCAACACCAGTGATGCGCTGAGTGCCGGTATCAACAGTGCCAGTTTCACCGCTGCCCAGCCGGGCTCGATTGTCACCTTGTCACCGGTACTGCAAAGCGTCGCCGAAGGATACGTGCAACCAGGGCTGCGGTTGATCATCACGGACATTGACGGTTGGCGCCTTGCTTTGGCCGGTGACATATCGATCTTCCAAAGCAGTGACAGTGCAGTTGACCCGCCTTCGGGCTGGTTACAAATTATCTACAACCTTTTACTGGAACCCGGTGCTGAAGCGGCGCTCGCCGAACCGTCACCCGATGGAAGAGAGCAGCAAAGTTACATCAGTGAGGCGGTGCAGGGTGAGGCCTCAACGCGGTGGTTCCGCAGCCCACAAACCGGCAGGGCGGTCGTGTCCGTCGCCAAACCGATATGGTCGGGTAACGTACAGACCGGCGTGGTTGTGTTACAGCAGGGTACGGATGCGATTTTGAGCCTGACCAACCAGGCACTCACGCGACTGGTCTTGCTGACATTGGTCACGACGATTGTGGTTGCAATAGTATTGCTCGGCTATGCAAACTGGTTGTCACTGCGTATCAGAAAACTGAGCAACGCGGCCGAGCACGCGCTCGATGAAAAGCGCCTGCACAGTGCCTTGCCCAGTGCGCTTGCCGGCGACGAAGTGGGCGACCTGTCGCGAAGTTTTTCCAGCGTCTTGCGACAGCTGGGTACCTACAATGACTACCTGCGCTCGCTGGCCGGAAAACTGTCGCACGAACTGCGTACGCCTTTGACGATTGTCAGATCATCGCTTGAAAATCTTGAACACGAGCAATTATCCGCCGCGGCAAATGAATACGCCGCCCGGGCTAAAGAAGGGTCCGATCGCCTGCAGAAAATACTGAGCGCCATGAGCGAGGCGAACCGCACCGAAGAACTGATGGAGAATGCGGAAAGCGAGATTTTCGATCTCCATGCCGCGCTTGAATCTGCGGTTGCCGCCTACGCCGGCGCCTGGCCGGAGAGGCTATTTGAGTATCGCAACAACTGCGTTGACGCCCGCATTAATGGCACGCCGGAGCTTGTCATCCAGATGCTCGATAAACTCATCAACAACGCCGTTGAGTTCACGACCGAAGGCGACACAATCAAGCTTACGTTGGATACAGAAGACGATTCCCTGATTATGGGCGTGAGCAATCCGGGACCCGCGCTTCCTGAAGTCATGCGAACAGAGCTATTCCATTCGATGGTATCCGTACGCAGCAGCGATGCCGGCAAGCACCTGGGGCTCGGTCTCTACATCGCACGCCTGATCGCAGAGGGCCACAACGGATCGATCGATGCGCGCAATATCGACGGCGGCGTGATCTTTCAGGTGCGCTTGCCGGTGAATAATTCTTCCTGAGCGGCTGATTCATTGTCAGCGGCAATGTGCTCATCCGGCGCGCCCCATCGATACCAGTCGATGCCGCGGGTCAGGTACATCACCAGGCCAAGAATCATCCAGAGCCCTATGGACCCGGCCAGCATGGCGTAGTTTTCTGCATTCAGGGTCAGATACAAGAAGCCGTACAAACCGGTCAACATCGCGACCACCAGTGATGCCCGACGCCAACTGCCGAGGATGGATGAACTGTACGCCGCCACCAGGCTGGTTGATCCCGCAGCGCTGACCAGGTATGACCAGGCGAAACCGACATGCTCCGCGAGCGATAACAGTAAGAGATAAAAAAGCGTGTTCGCAAATCCCACCAGCAAGTATTGCAATGCATGCAGCTTTAACTTCAGCAGCACCTCGAACAGGAAGTAGGCAACAAAAGTCAGGCCAATAAAAAGCACCGCATATTTAGTCGCCCGATCGGTGAGTTGATAGGGTCCGATCGGCACGAAAAAGTCTACGCCGAATGCAGCGTTCACAGTCGCGAGACTATCGACATCGTCCGAAGTCCAGCGCGAAGGAAGTGCTCGCCCCAGACTCGACACGCGCCACGTAGCAAGAAATCCTTGCTCGTTGATCTCACGCGTCTCCGGCAAGTGAGCACCAACGAAACTTGGTGATGGCCAGCTTGACCGCACATTGACCACTGTGGTGTCACCAAACGGCAGGTATTTCAAACGGCCGGTTCCACCAAAGTCCAGGTCGATGGAAAAGCTGAGTGGTGCATTGCGACTCTGCTCATCGAGCAGGTTGCCGGCAAGAGCCATGATCTGCGGCGGAAAGCCGGCGATACTGGCGCCGCCCGCTTCAAATTTTGCGACCTCGCCATTGATGTTGATTGAGGGGGAGTTTCTGATCGCACGTGCGTCGGATACCGGCAAAGCGAAGAAGGCACGCGTCCAGTCGAACTGCGCGTCATCGAAACCCATGCCGGTCGTGTCAGGTGCAGCAAAGACGCCGCTCATGATCGTGTTTGCCGTATAGACAGGCACTCCATGTATGCCGCGCTTACGTATTTCCGGAACCAGTGTGGCATCGATCTCAAGACGTTCTGGCAACAGGTACAACTCGCCCTGTTCCTCGATGCGCTCACCATAGCGGTCATCGCGCTGATCACGATGATCGAAGGAAATCACGCGAGTACGCTTGTATGGCACCACCAGCACGGGCCCACCAATAAGCTGCTCACCGCCCCACGAGCGCATGATGTCGCGTTTTGCGTCCATGCTCACCCCCATGCGATCGACAATAACACCGCGGGTCATTGACATCGGAATCAGCATGAGAAGAACGAGAAAGCCGATGCCGATTACCTTCGCCATCGATGAGTGACGCAAAGCGCTGATTCGTTGTTGCATTTTGATTCTCCCGGGCTCGCCCGGAACGAATGAGAGCAAACAGAAGTGGCACAGCGGTGATCGAAAACGGGCGAATTGTGGCGTTAGTCAGTGACCGAGATAGCGAGCGATCCCGGCTGCAGCTTCGCGGCCCTCGAAAACAGCCGTGACGACCAGGTCTGAGCCACGCACCATATCGCCGCCGGCGAAAATCTTGTGATTGCTTGTTTGGAAAGCAAGGCTGCCTTTTGCGGCGACCGCAACCCGACCGTCTGCCGTTGTATCTATATCAAAATCAGCGGGCCAGGCTGGCGGGTCAGGTCTGAAGCCGAACGCAATGATCACGGCATCGGCTGGCACGATTTGCTCGGAGCCCTCGACAACCTCAATAGATGCGCGTCCGTTTTTGCCTTTCGCCGCTGACGCTGTTGTAACCAACTTCACACCGGTCACGTGATTCGTGCCGAGAATTTCTACGGGCTGCTGGTTAAACAAGAATTTCACACCTTCCTCTTTGCTGTTTGCAACCTCCCTGCGAGAACCGGGCATGCTGTCCTCGTCACGCCGGTATGCGCAGGTAACACTCGCCGCGCCCTGTCGGATTGCGGTGCGATTGCAGTCCATACCCGTATCACCGCCGCCCAGAACAACAACCTGTTTACCGCGCAGGTCGATGTGTCTTTCATCAGCCGCGAGGATGCGCATTTGGTGGCGAACATTTGACACAAGATACGGCAGCGCTTTGTAAACACCGACAAGATCTTCCCCGGTAAATCCTCCACTAACAGACTGATAGGTGCCCATGGCGAGAAACACTGCGTCAAAGTTGTCAATAACGGACTCGAAAGAACGGTCCACACCAATGCGCGTGTTCAAAACAAACTTGACGCCCATGCCTTCCAGGATCGAGCGACGTGTTTTTACGATCTTTTTCTCAAGCTTGAAGGGAGGAATGCCGAAAGTCAGCAGACCGCCGACCTCCGGGTAAGCATCAAATACCACTGATCGAATGCCGTTGCGTGCCAGCACATCTGCTGCGGCAAGGCCGGCCGGACCCGCGCCGACAATCGCCACTTGTTTGCCGGTATCGACAATGTGCGACATGTCAGGTCTCCAGCCCTGCTTGAATGCCTCGTCGGAAATATAGCTTTCGATACTCCCTATACTGACCGCACCAAAACCTTCATTCAGGGTACATTCGCCCTCGCACAGGCGATCCTGTGGACAAACTCGGCCACAGATCTCCGGCAGAGAATTCGTCTGGTGAGAAAGCTCCGCCGCCTGAAACAGTTTTCCCTCTTCGATCAGCCGCAGCCAGTCTGGAATGTAGTTGTGAACCGGGCATTTCCATTCACAATAGGGGTTTCCGCACGACAGGCAGCGACCGGCCTGGCTGGCTGCATCCGCACCATCGTAAGAACCATAAATCTCATCGAAGTGCCTGATACGGACTTCGACCTCTTCCTTCGGCGGATCACGCCGCGGCAATTCCAGAAATTGCAGTGGGTGCGCAGGCACTACGCCGCCTGCCTCAATGAATCAATCAGCGAACCCAACTCTGCTGCTTTTGGCTTTACGACCCAAAACTTCGGCAGGAAGCTACGAAAATCGTCGAGAATTTCGCGTCCCCACTCGCTACCCGTGCAAGACACGTGCAGCTCTATGAACGACTTCAGGTGATGCCGCTGCGCCTCCATGCTTTCTGGTTTGATGCGGTGAATGTCGATCAGGTCGTGATTGTAGAGGTCAACAAAATCGCGATCGTAATCGAGCACATAGGAAAAACCGCCCGTCATGCCCGCGCCGAAGTTGACGCCGCATCGACCAAGGACGATGACCACGCCACCGGTCATGTACTCACAACAATGATCTCCGGCACCCTCAACAACGGTGGTCACACCGGAGTTGCGTACCGCAGCTCGCCGCCGGTCGCCCCGTACAGGCAGGTATTGCCAATGATGACACTGTCTTTCGCTGCGTAAGCGGAATCATCGGCAGGACGAACAATGATTCGGCCGCCGGCCATTCCTTTGCCAACGTAGTCATTTGCGTCTCCCGTCAGTGTCATGTCGAGTCCGGCTACATTCCACGCTGCGAAACTTTGTCCCGCAGTGCCGTTAAGCTGAATCCTGAGCGGTGCATCCCGCATGCCGGTATTGCCGTACCGACGAGCGATTTCACCGGCTAACATTGCGCCGATCGTTCGATCGTAATTGTGAATGTCAAACTGGAAAGTTCCGCCGCTTTTTGCCTCGATAGCGGGCTGTACTTCAAGCAGCATTTTTTTCGCGAGCACCGCCTTGTCGAAAGAATTATTTCTGAGGTCAGTGCAGAACTGCGGCTTATCGGGCGCAACACCGGCGTCCGAAATTATCGGGCTTAGGTCCAATTGCTGCTGTCGGCTGGTTTCTCCCGGCAACAACTCCATGAGCTCAACCCTGCCGATGATTTCCTCCAGGCTGCGAACGCCGAGTTCGGCGAGTCGCAATCGAACCTCCTGTGCGACAAAACGGAAGAAATTCACCACCATATCCGGCAGACCGGTGAAGTAGTCACTGCGCAGTATGATATTTTGCGTCGCCACACCGGTCGCACAATTATTCAAATGGCAAATACGCAGATACTTACACCCCAGCGCAATCATCGGCGCGGTACCGAAACCAAAACTCTCCGCACCAAGAATGGCGGCCTTGATCACGTCGAGCCCGGTTTTCAATCCGCCGTCCGCCTGCAGCCTCACTTTGTGGCGAAGGTCATTTGCGCGCAATACCTGGTGAGCCTCAGAGAGCCCAAGCTCCCATGGGCTTCCTGCATACTTGACCGAACTCAATGGGCTCGCACCCGTGCCACCGTCGTAACCCGAAATGGTAATGAGGTCAGCGTAAGCCTTAACGACGCCGGCAGCGATCGTCCCAACGCCGGGTTCCGCGACCAGCTTTACCGACACCAGCGCAGACGGATTGACCTGCTTGAGATCAAAGATCAATTGCGCAAGATCTTCGATGGAATAGATATCGTGGTGTGGTGGCGGCGAAATCAAGCCAACGCCGGGCTTCGCGTAGCGCAGCCTGGCAATCATGTCAGTGACTTTGTGCCCCGGCAGCTGGCCGCCTTCACCGGGCTTGGCCCCCTGCGCTATTTTTATCTGAATGACTTCGGCGCTAACAAGATATTCGGCAGTGACACCAAACCTGCCGGACGCAACCTGCTTGATCTTCGACCTGCGCTCAGTGCCGTATCGTTGCGGGTCCTCTCCACCTTCACCTGAATTCGAACGTGCACC
>QIHS01000377.1 GCA_003229095.1 Woeseia sp.
CCAGGAATAAAATCGGGACGGCGAAACGTGCGCTGCGAAAGCGACGTATGGCCGCCGTCTCATCAGCAAATCCTGTTGTTTCCGGCTGTTGCTTAACCGAACCGGCAGGATCTGAGCGATTCATGACTACCCCCCAAACCGGTCGAACAGGACATAGCCCAGTATAGCTGACTCCTTAATTCATTGCTCGATATCAGTTTACACGAGTAACGACTTCGTCAATCACGGTGGTCAAACTGTTCAGCGCATATAAAGCGACATGTGTCTGTACATCGACGTACCCAACCGTCAGATACGGCATGGTACGTTCGATCGTGTCTGCGAATTCCCGGCTGACGATCAATGCATTTCGGGCTTCTGCGACCTGTCCGTTATCAAGAAGTGCACGCGCCGTACTCAGATGCGCGACCAGGGCACGGCCTGAGTCAATTGCAATTTTTGCCATGGCCGGGTCACCCCAACCGGTATATTCGCTGATGCTGACTGTTTCGTTACCGCTCTTGCTTGCGGCCTCAGCCGTCATCACAACAGCGCCTGTCGTCAACGCATTAACAGGCAATGCGTTGTTGTAATCAGAAACAATCATTACTCTTCATAAGCAGGGGTGTGTGCAATGTTGATGAAAACAATACCGGTTTACATTACCCTGGTAATACTCATGGGTTCGGTCAATGTGCCAGCAGCAGCGGACGGAACTATTTCCACCCAGGACGGCCTTTCGCTCACCCTGACTGCTGATGGTCGTGTCTCAGCCGTCGTGGTAGAGGGCGACAATCTGGTCGTCCAACCCTCGCCTGCTATCCGGATTCGCGACCTGAGCCTCGCAGGTACCACCTTCACACCCAATCTGGTCACCAACGCAGACTTTGAACTTGATGCCGATAACAACAACCTGCCCGATGGCTGGACTCAATTTTCATCCAGTAATGCCCCGAGTGT
Organism: Woeseia sp.; assembly: GCA_003229095.1. Taxonomy (GTDB): domain Bacteria; phylum Pseudomonadota; class Gammaproteobacteria; order Steroidobacterales; family Woeseiaceae; genus SZUA-117. The sequence continues at coordinate 940 of QIHS01000377.1, forward strand.
CGGTTTGTCTTCACAACATAGTGAAGGCAATGTCAGCATTGTGTTCGATGTGGACGGGGGCAACGCGGGTACTGTAGCGCTGACAAGTGATCCAATCAGCGTCACGCCCGGTATCACTTACCGTTTGTCGGCGGTAATGCAAGCTTACGGCGGGTATCTCGCCGAGCAGCATACCAATCTCGACTGGCAACGCGATTTCTACCTCGGCGACGCGCTTGCCAGCGGCCTCTTCATCGAGTGGTTCGATGACCAGGGTGCCCCGGTTCTGGTTGGCTCTGCACCACAACAGGCCGTTGCCCCCCTGCACGCTGACGCCAATGCCTGGAAACGCATCACAGGGGAAGTCATAGCGCCTGCCCAGGCGCACACCGCTCGCTTCGTCGTCGGTGCAAAGCTACGTCGTCGTCCCGCCACCGGCGGGGATGCCGAAAAGTTGTGGGTCGATGACGTCAGCATGATCGTCGCACCCGAAATTGACATCGCCGTACCGGGCAGCGTCGAAACAACGAGTTCCATGCTAACCTTCAAAGGCAACCTGGCGGCCGAAAACCTCCACGTCCAGGCGACCTGGCATGCTTTTGCCGATCACCTGCAGATTGACGGCCAGGTTAATGAATTAACCGTAACCGGCACCGACCGCGCGCTGGAAATCGCCATTCGTTTCCCGGCAAACCTGAACGGATACGCGTGGTGGGATGACATCGATACAAAACGCGTGGTTGCCGCAAACCAGACCTATGGCAATATTATTTCCGCGACAGTGACCGGAATGTTGCCCCAATCACTCTATCCACTGGCGGCATTAACCGACAATGCACACGGCCTGGCTGTGGCCTTACCGATGGATACACCGCAAGTGGCGGCGCTACGTTACATCGATGGCGCACTCGAGGCGCGCTTTGCCCTTGGCATCTCGGCTGCTGCGCTACGCCTGGACGGAAGTGCACAGTTCCATCTCTCCCTGTTCACCTTCGCCCCGACCTGGGGCCTGCGTGCTGCACTTTCCAGGTTCGCCGAGATGAACCCCATGTGGTTCAACACGCCACGCGATCTCTCCGTATTCTCCAATTTCCACCGCGGAAACTTTGCCAACCTCAATTGTCAGCCCGACGACTCAGACTGCGCGCTGAGTGATGTAGCCAACGATGACCAGAACGGTGATGCGACGGCCGAGTACACCCTGCCGGAAGGTCTGATGCAAATCGCTCTGGCTACGGACCCACCCCCCGCCTACACGAATATCGAGCAGAAGTTACTGGGTAATCCGGCGGGTTCGAGGCTGGCCGCTATCGAGACCAGCTCAACACGGAGTGGCAATGGCGACCGGACACTCAAATCGGTGCGCATTCCGGGCAACTCACCGAAGCTATGGGTTGCCACCTGGGTGCTCAACATGGACCCCGAAATCACCGATGGTTACGCACGCTGGATCCGTGACAACCGCGTGGATCCCGCCTTTGCAGACACTGATAGCGCGGGCCTCCACCTCGACGGTGTATTCGTCGACAACTTCATGAGTGCGCCGGTTGTCGATCTCGACCCGTCGCATCTGGCCCTCGCCGACTCGACGCTTAGCTTCGATCCCGCTACGTATCGGCCTGGCGTTCACACACAGGCCGGCGTGTTCAAGTTTCTGGTGTGGTTGCGCCAGGATCTGGATACGACCCGGTTCATGAACAATCAACCCGGGACGGACCGTGGAATCATCACCAACACCTGGGGTATCGGGACGGTTAACGCCCTCGTTCCATTTGCGGACGGGCTGTTCAATGAGGGTTCACCCACCAAGGGTGTCAACTGGAGCGACAACATCTTGCGTTACCGCCGAACTATGGCTTACCACAAAAAGATGGCCTTCACCGACCAGGATGAATTCGATAGCAAATACCAGGATGCCGCGACATTCACAAAAAACGTACACGCTTTTGCGCAACAAGCTGTTTTCTACGGGATTGCGCCAAGTGGTGGTCCCAAAGTCGACAACTGGCCACAAACGGCGCTCGATGAAATTGCACAAGCCCGCAACCTGCTTGTGTACTACGATAGCCTTGGCTGGGAACCCGTCACCCATGCCTCGCTCGACAATCCAGCGCTACGCGTGGAGCGCTTCGGCGCAAACACATCACAACCGATCACCTTTACGGTCTACAATGCCGGCGGCGATACATCCTACACGTTGACCATTGACACCGACACGTTAGGTCTGCCCGACTCAGCAAACCTGTCGGTGCAGGATGCACTGACCGGGCAGACACTGCCCCATACCGATAACGGTGCCGGACAGATTCTGGTCAATAATACGATTCAGGAGGCGACCACAGAAGTCATACAGGTTATCGCCACCGCTCCCCCGCCGCCGTTAACCGATGGCGGGGGAGGTGGTGGTGGCGGTTGTACAATCAACACCCGTCTTGATTTTGATCCGTTGTGGATTTTCTTTGTACTACTGACCTGGAGACTCGCACAGTCAAAGCGGCTGGTGACTTGACGGCCAATCAGTTCGACCGGGCCGGTTCTGTGAGGAGCTGCGCCCGTTTAACCAGCACAGCGAGTGCTTCCAGCCTCGTATTCAAACATTTTGCTTCGTCATCCGCCTCTGCACCGCTTGCCGCAGCAAGTTCAAGCCCTTTGTTCACCGCCGACTCGATATGTGTCAGGGTCACAGTGAGTCGCTCGCACATACCTTTTTCAAAAGCGCACATGCTCTTATCGAGCCGCTGTGCAAAGTCATAGCGTACCCGGCCTGCCTGAGTGTCTGCCAGCTCCCGTGCGTATTTCCTGGCGTCTTTGAGAATCAACCGATCGCCCAGGAACTTGGGCAGGGCATGAAGGAATGAAGTGGTCATGAGCCGGATACTGCCCGGTGCCTCCCAGAACTTGTAATAGAACCCCGACGGGATACCCCAGTCCGCGTCAGCGGCCACCGCGTCGAAAGGAATGGCAAACAGATCCGAAGAAAAGCGGTAGAGTTCATCCACCGTAGCATTGATTTTCCCGCTGAACCGGGTGCAAATCCGGTGAAAAGCGGCTTCCAGTTTCTCGTCCTCATCCCGGCGGAACCGATCCCAGCCGGTGCGTACCCTCTCCACTGCATATTGCCGTAGCGACTCATCCAGTTCGTGGGAAGAGAGATGGCGCACACTGTCAAAGTGCTTCATCATCCGGGCCTCGATTTCTCCGCTCAACCCGGCCTTGAAGTTTTCCACATCCGCCGCTACATCATGATCCGCCAAATGCCTGACCTCTGCCTCAAGCAGAATACTGAAATCACGTCCTTCCTGTGCCATTTCTTCGCGCTTGTTTTCGAAAGCCTTCACTTTATTGCGCAACTCATCTACCGGCACAGTCAGTGAAGAGAGTGTCAGTTCAGCACTGAACTTCGCCTGGAAAAGGAGTCGTAGCAACCCTCTGGCCAAAGAACCGACCAGAGCATTGCCCTTGTCATTCTCAAGAAAAAGCTTCAACACCTCCGTAAAGGCAGGAAACCCGCTTTGTGCCAACTGTTCTGCAGAATCGTTCTTGCGCCCCTCCAGGGCCAGCCGGGCAGAGCAAGGAAACAGTGTTGCTGAGCAATCCATAGCCTCCGCGATGACCCGCGAGGTGAAGTCCTGTGATTCGGCGAGATCAGTCGGCGTCAGCAAATCAGCCTTGTTGAGCAGGAAGAAGATACGGCCGGCGTAATCCCGCACCTGCTTGAGGAAATCATATTCAACCTGCCCGATGGGCTGATCTACAGAAAGGACCAGCAATACCGCGTCGGCGCGTGGCAGCAAGCCGTAGGTGATGTCACTGTTATGCCGGTACACCGATCCGATCCCTGGCGTATCGATTAGCCGCACACCGCTTTTCAACCAGGGTGATGGCCAGCTGACACGCACCTCGCTGACACCCTTTTTGTTGTCGGGATTGCCCTTTTCTGTCGCGAAATCCCACAGTGCCTGCAGATCCGCCGGTGTCTCAGTACCGTCCTGGAACAGGATATGCACAGCTGACTCTTCGCCGTATTCGAGGATCGTGGCGATGGCCGTCAGTGGCACCACCCCTACCGGCAATACATCCTCGCCGATGAGTGCATTAATAACACTACTCTTGCCGCGCTTGAACTCCCCCATGACAACCAGGTTGAACACGTTGGATTCGAACCGTTGCCGGAGTGTTTGCATCTCGGCTAATGGAATGCATTCCAGCGTTTCGGCATCGGCAAGGCATTGCTGGAAATCATCCGGCAATGCGGTTGCAGTACTCACGGGCAAACCATTATCGCTTTGTCCCGGAGAGTGAGTGGTTCGCGCAAGAGTTTGGGTCATAGTCTTCTGATAAGCTTCAGGAACAAGTCGTAGTCGGGTGCTTTTCTATATTCTTCTGGCACTGACAGCATGGTTGTCAATACAGCCCGACAGTTGAAAGACGTGTTGATCTCTCTCCATGCAAGGTTAAACTCCAGCTGTACCATCGCCAACCATTTTGACATTATATATATCGCCAAGTTCATTCAACCAGTCATTGAGCGGAATCAAGGCACAACCGCTTATCCACCTGTCCGATGGGAGTGAATTCAGCTGCTATGACAAATTTAAAAAAGACCTCAGTAGTTCATAGTTGATAGAAAGAAGCTGTTGACAGGAAAACCAGCCCCATCTTGCAAGGCGTAGATAGATGGAAATTTGAGTTAGTTCTACAGATATATCTGAAAAAGAAATTCCGCTGTAAAAAGGTCGAAGCGAATAGAGGCTTGAAAAGAAAGGGGTATAAGCGTAGGTTCTCAGGCAGGAATCGCGCGCAACATAATCTTGTAGTGCGAGACATATGGAAAATGCACGTGTAATTGCACATCAATTTTCCAGACATACAATGTTATGTGCCCGAGCTACCCACAATTGGTAGACATTTAGTATCTTATCAATAAAGTTAAAGGAGAGATTTATGGCTAAAGGCCAAGATTCAAAAAAGGCAGTTAAAAGGAAACCTGAAAAAACGTTGAAAGAAAAGCGCGCAGGCATGATCCTCAGCTGAAACCGAAGAGAATCCGTAATGAATCAAAATTCCGGGATTAGCACAAAACAAGTGTCATGAGGCCTGACCAATCAATCTAAATCGCCACTTCAAAATAGGGCCAAAGCTTATGATTTGGCTTAATTGGGGAGCAGTGGTTTGCCCATGTCAAGTGCACATAACGAATAAGGATATGTTGCACTTGCTGCAACATATCCTATTGTTGAACGAGCCCGGAGGTGTCAGTCATACTATATAAGGGGAT
>QIHS01000556.1 GCA_003229095.1 Woeseia sp.
CCTTCGACTTTACCTCAACGCTCGCCAGCGGCTCGACGATGCCGGCCGAGCTGACGGCGACTTCAATCGTGCGCCGTTCGACGACTGCCGTATCGTAAATGGGGCCGCTTTCTTTCTCCTCGGCACATGCAGCGAGAAGCAGGATTGTTGGTAGCAGTAAAAAACGCTTCATGCTCGGTTACCTGTTTTCGAATCGCTAACGATATCGCCGTCACTCAAGCGCACAATACGTTGCGCATAGTCGGCGATTTCCTGCTCGTGCGTTACGATGATCAGGGTGTTTCCGCAGGCATGTAATTCGTCAAACAACGTCATAATCTCCTTGCCGGTGGTTGAATCCAGGTTTCCGGTCGGCTCATCTGCCAGCAAGAACCAACGCTCTCGCGATAGCGACTCTCTGTCGCTCACCACCGGACATTTCCGATGGTCGATGCAACATACGGTCTTCGAGACCAACTGTTGTGAGCGCCTCTTTTGCACGAGCGACACGTTCTTTTCTTTTCGCCCCGCTGTAGATCAGCGGAACCTCCACATTGGCGAGCGCCGTCATCCGCGGCAGCAAATTAAAAGTCTGAAACACGAAACCGATTTCCTGATTTCGAATCTTCGCCAACTGGCGGTCATCCATGGTCGATACACGCTTATCCCTTAGTCGATATTCGCCTGCGGTTGGACGATCGAGGCAGCCGATAATGTTCATCAACGTAGATTTTCCCGAACCGGACTGGCCCATGATCGCGAGGTAGTCGTTTGCCAAGACTTCAAGATCGACGCTGCGCAACGCATCGATGTAACCGCCACCCATCGCATAGCGGCGTTGCAGTCCCGTCAGTTGGATTATTGCGTCGGTTTCGGTCAGTTCCTGTTGTGCTGCTTGATTCAAAGTACGTGGCCTTTATCGCTTACTGACCACAGATTAGAACATTTTCCGGTCAGAACATGCATATCAACGAGTTCGTAGCCATCAACCTGGCTATCACACGTCTCGCCACGATGATTCGGCGTTCGATTGTCTGCTATAGTCTGCTCAGTTTTGCGGAGTACATGGAATGCGATTCTACAGTTGTACCGATTTGCACCCAGATCCCGAACTTGTCTAATCAGAAATCTCTGCTTGAGACCTGGACGGATATTCCGAGTACGGGGCGTCCCCGTCGCGACATTATGGGATACGTGCCGCTGATAATGAGCGGCGCCGGGGCACTAACAGTAGCGCCGTTCGCCGTCATTCGCTGGATATCTGGCGAGTGGCTCCTCGCGATCATCGACGCCGTAATTGTCACCGGCTTTGTCACTCTCGGAACATACGTCTACCGTACACGAAAAGTTCGCGCTGCCAGCATTGCGCTGACAGTGGTTTTCGTAGGCGGCGCAATGGCCACTGTTTTCGTCAGGGGGTCGGATCAGGTCTTTTGGGTTTTTCCGGCTCTAATGGCGACGTTTTTCATGGTTAAACCGCGCGAGGCAATTGTCGTTGCCTTGTTGGTCGTTCTAGCACTTGGCCCCCTACTCGTGAATTCCATGGAATTGTTTCGGGCAGCGACCATTATCATCACGATCGTCATGACATGTTGTTTTGCGTTTGTGTTTTCGGAGATCAACAATCGACAGCACGGGCAATTGCTTGAACTTGCCTCCCGAGACTCGTTGACTGGCGCAGGTAATCACAGGGCATTTCGACGAAGGCTAGCCAGGGTCATCGCGTCATTCGAGCGTACGTCAACTCCGGCGTCTATCATTGTTCTCGATATTGATCATTTCAAAGAAGTAAATGACACCTATGGCCATTCCCAGGGAGACAAAATGCTGCGACGCATCTCGCAGATTATCGACATGCGGATGCGAGTAACGGATGGTCTCTACCGAATTGGCGGCGAGGAGTTTGTCGCAGTCATCGAGGGACAGCATGCTGACGTAGCGGCGCAACTGGCGGAGGAATTGCGGATTCTTGTCGAGAAACACGAACTGCTTCCCAACATATCCATAACGGTGTCACTCGGGGTGGCGGAACTGCACAAGGGCGAAACACATCACGACTGGTTCCAGCGCGCGGACAAAGCCCTCTATGAGGCGAAAAGTGCTGGACGAAATGTCACCAGAGTTGCCCGTTAGGAAGATAGAAAGCGCAGAAATTGAGTGCTAATTTGAGGTCATCCACTGATTCCAGCCCAAATCGGGGGACGTCCATTCGCTTTGGCAACCTGATCAATGACTCAGCAGATGTCGGTATGCTCGCCGGCCTGCACGGTGCTTCCGGACCCATACGGCAGGCAGATGGGCTTGCTGACGTTCCGTACGATAATACGGAAAGGCCTTGTGTTCAGGGCCGTCAGGTCAGCGTGAATCCTGTAGGTGCCAAAATTGACAACATACTGAAAAGCAAGAGGATTAACGGCTGGAACTTGTTCTGGCTGGTGACGGCACCTATATCCCTGGTCATGCTGCTGACGATGGTCCGGGTCGATTTGTCCAGTGCCGAAAATGTCTCCTCCATGATTCAGCTCTCCGTACGAATTGCTGTGCCATGGTTATTTGTGGCCTTTGCCGCATCTTCCCTGCAGGTAGTATTTCCAGGGTCATTCAGTCGCTGGTTGCTACGAAATCGAAAGGTTATTGGGTTGTGTTTCGCAGCAGCGATGGGCTGGCAGCTATTTTTCATCCTGTGGCTGGTGGGCGCCTTTTTAATCGTAAAATCAATAAGTTAGCAAGAAGCCGAACGCTACCCAATTCGGGGACATCCACTTTTTTGGCTCCGATTTTCAGACCTTATGCAAGGAGTCGCTTTGACTTCAGTGGATGTCCTCAATTCAGCTCTAAACGGCATCATCGAAATTTGAGGGCGTTCTCAAATTATGGATGTCCCCGATTGATGGGTTTTGATTTTCGTTGAGGAGCAGACAAAGTGGATATTGCAACAATATCGGTGCCGCAACTGGCGATTTCGTTTATTCCGGTCGCAATCGTTGTGGTCTTGATGTGGCGCTGGAATCAGGGCTATAGGCAGGCAATGCAGGCAATCGCACGCATGCTGTTGCAATTGACGCTTATTGGCTACGTCCTGGTTTACATTTTCCAGACGGAATCCGGGCTGGTTGTCAGCGGAGCTTTGGCCGTCATGCTGGTCGCCGCAGGTTGGATCGCGCTCAATACTGTCGACCTGTCGAAAAAATCGCTGTTTCTTCCGTCGCTGATATCGGTTCTGTTCGGCGGCGGCACCACCCTGCTTTTGATTACTCAAGGCGTCTTAAGGCTCGATCCCTGGTTTCAACCGAGCTTGATCATTCCGCTTGCCGGCATGATATTCGCTTCCAGCATGACCAATATCAGCCTGGCGCTGGAACGCCTGAACGCCGAACTCAACAACGGTGCGACTTTTGACTCTGCGCGGGATACCGCTTTTCGAACATCGATGATACCTGTCATCAATTCGTTTTTGGCTGTCGGACTGATTTCTCTGCCGGGTATGATGACGGGTCAGATTCTGTCCGGTGTCTCGCCATTGATTGCGGTTCGTTACCAGATTATGGTGATGTGCATGATCTTCGGCGCTGCAGGACTCTCGACAGTGTGCTTCTTAACGATGATTCGAAAAACCGAACACTTCAGGAACGCCGCTTGACCAACACTGCGCAAGTACCGGTCGTTTCCCGGGGAACGCTTGAAATTCGGCGCAACGACGAGGGGGTCGCCACTGCCATCGATGTGGCGGCAGCCATCGACAATTTTCCGGCACTCAGCTTCAGTGATGCAAAATCGAGCCTCTCAGCGCATCCTGTCCGCGATGCCACCCAATGTCCCGGCCAGTCCCTCCAGTTGCTTTGTCGTTATGCCATCGGCACCGTCCGCTTGCAGAGTCACCGCCAGCGATTCCAGTTTCGCGACCAGCGCTCGGTCGCGTGTACCATTCTCAAGATGGGATGCTGATTGATCCAACGCTGCGTCCAGCTCCATCATCACGGATTCCGACAATGCACTGCCGCGACCGAGCTGATCAATATACGCTCGCGCTACCACCGGGTCGGCTGGCCAGACAACCGAAAACTGTTGCTGCGGATTGAACACGCCGCCATAGTCAGCCATGGAGGCTGCGGCGAGCTCATTTTCTGACAAGTATTCGCTGGGCAAGAGCTTAAACACATCCAGCCCGCGCAAAATCTCTGTGCCGTAGATCTGGCCGTCGTACCAATAGGCGGACCAAAACCCACCCAGGATCATTTCTTCAGCATCGATCGGACCGCGATCGAAATAGGCGATCTCGACGGGATTGGCCGAGTCAGTGAAATCAATCACCGAGATGCCACCCTGGTACCAGGCCTGGACGAATACGTCGCGGCCCGGGATGGGCACAATAGAACCGTTGTGTGCGACGCAGTTTTCCTGCTCAACCTGCGGTGCCGGCATCTTGAAGTGGCTGCGAAACTCAAGCTTGCCATCGACGATGTCGTAGATGGCATCTGCGCCCCAGGTCAGCGGGTCATAAGCGCGACAGCGCGGTCGGCCACCACCACCCCACTCATCGGTGAAGAGAATCTTGGTACCGTCGTTGTTAAATGTCGCGGAGTGCCAATAGGCGAAACCCTCGTCAACGACCTCATCCATACGCATCGGATTCAACGGGTCCGAAACATCAAACAGGATACCATTGCCCGAGCACGCGCCAGCGGCGATCCCGAGTTCAGGGAACACGGTAATGTCGTGGCACTGATCAGTCTGATTCGTGTCCTGCGTTTCATCGCCGTGATCACCGCCGCGCCATAGACCGGCCATGGTGCCGTCCTCAGGATCGGCGAATACCGCCGGGCTGTGAACGATGCGAGACTTTGACGGATCCTCAACCGGGATCTCGATGACGTCAATACGGAACAAAGCGGTTCGTAAATCACCGGGAGATTCATCAATGCAGCCTGCCAGTTCGTCCTCTTTGCGAACGGGGGAGGTGCCGGAGTTGTAGACAATAATCTTGCCATCTTCGCCAGGGCCGGAAACCACCGAATGCGTGTGCGAACCGCGGCAGGTCTGGACGGCACCGACCTGTACCGGTCGTGTCAGGTCGCTGATGTCAAAGATGCGCAGGCCGCGGAAACGGTCGTCACTGATGTCCTCACCGATGCCCTCAAGCCCGCAGTCGAGCCTGCCTCGCGTCTGTTCTACCGACATAATCAGTAAATCGCCGACAACAGATATATCACCCTGCCCACCCGGGCAAACCACCGAGCTAAGCTGCGTCGGCGCGCCTTCATCCTGCAAGCGGTAAATATTAAACCCGTGGTAACTGCCGGCAATCATCACATCGCCGGAAAAAGCCATGTCGGTGTTGGCGAAGCTCAGCAGCGGAAAACGGTCATACTCGTCGTCATCCTCGCTTTCCGCATCTTTATCGTCCTGCTTTTCTTCGTCGCTGTCCTCTTTCGGGAGTTTCGGCGCCAGCCCGATCGGGTTTTGCGGGTCATAGAATCCGGGCGGCTTGGGCAATGAAGCGACCAACTCCATATTCATTATGGCTTGGCCGGCATCCTCGTAGCCAGCCGAAAGCCCGGCCCGCGGGTCATCGGACAGTTCAACCAGCAGCGCATTCATACGCTCAATTTCGGAATTCTGGTCATTGGTGACGTCGTTGGTAAACTCAAACAAGGTCGGGTCATACGCCGCACCGGGCTGCTCGAGCAGATGCTCAACCATCGCCACGGCACCTTCGTGGTGAGTAATCATCAACTGCAGAAAGGTACGGTCGAAATCCGTGCCTTGCGCGTCAGCGAGCTCGGCCATCTGTTGCGGTGTCGCCATACCGGCCATCCGGTGATCCGTATGCATCGCGTCGTGAGCGGTCGGGCTGGGCACCAGCTCACCGCGCTCACGCAACCATTGCCGCATGAACTCGATCTCGTCCAGTTGCGAGACATTGATGCGTCCGGCAACGTCGACCAGCTCCTGGCGATTCGTACGATCTGCAACCAGCTCAGCCATCTGCGAGGCCTGATTGTGATGCGGAATCATGTCCTGCATGAACTGCACATCGTCCGGCGAGTAGCTCGTATTGGCAATCTGGATCGCCTCTTCGGCGCTAAGTTCTTTAGCGGGTTTGCCGGGTGCGCCCGGCTGGACGATGGGTGCCTGGGCCAGGCTGATGCTTGCATGGCCGAGCAGAATCAAGCCGAGAGCGGCACATCGAAGCAATCGTGCAA
>QIHS01000339.1 GCA_003229095.1 Woeseia sp.
CAATATGCTGTTATGCAAAATCCAATTGCCGACCTCGGTTTTCTACAGGAAGATGCGCTCAAACTCATCGAGCGAGCACGTTATCCCTGATGGCGTGACTTGCTCATCAGGATCAGAAAAAGCGGTACGCCAAGCATTGCGGTCAGCGCGCCGACCGGCAGTTGGCGTGGTGCCAGCACTGTCCTTGCCAGCGTGTCAGCGACGACTAATAAAATTCCGCCAGCCAGTGCTGATGCCGGCAACAGGATTCGATGATCGCTGCCGGCCACAATTCGAATCAGATGCGGTATGACCAGCCCGACAAATCCGATCACGCCGACCGTGGTTACTGAGATCGCCGTTGCGAGAGCAGTGACTGCAAAAACCATGATTCGAAACCCCGCCACCGGCAAACCCAGGATGGCTGCCTGAAGGTCTCCTCGCGACAATACGTTCAGGTTTCGGGCACTGACAATTCCCATAGCAGTAATGGCAGCCAGTACGAAAAGGCTTTGCGCTGGCGCGTAGGCATAGTTCAAATCGCCCATTAGCCAGAACAACATACCGCGCAGGTTTTGCTCCGGACTCAGGGCCAGCAGCAGTGTCGTTGCTGCGCTGAACCCGGCCGCCAGCACCACACCGGTAAGCAGCAACCGCGCCGGCGTCCATGAGCCGGTTCCCTGAGCAATCGAAAAGACCAGCAATGTTGCCGCCATTGCGCCGCCAAACGCAGCGAAATCGACGCTGGTTGCACCCAGCCCGAACATCATTGCCAGGAGCGCGGCTACCGCAGCACCACCTGAAGAGCCGAGAATATAGGGTTCAGCGAGCGGGTTGCGCAGCAGGACCTGCATCAGGACGCCGGACACTGCCAGCAGGCCTCCCACACCAAATGCCGTCAATGCGCGCGGCAGACGTAGTTCAAGGACCAGTCTGCGGATATTGTCGGGTGTGTCACCCGTGAGCGAACGCCATACTTCGCCCAGCGAAATATCCGCACTACCTGACGTAAGTGCGAATATACCCGCGAGAAGCCCGAGGAACAGCAACAGTGGAAACAGCAGATGTGGGCGGATCAATCGCACAAAAACCTCCGGACCTGTCCCGAATCAAAGTAGCGAATGCGCCGCATTGTAATAGATTGTCGCGCTCATCTGGACAGGCCGCGCCAATTGTGCACAATTTGCACAGAGGTATGGGTTTCACATGAGCAACGACCACATTGATAAGGAAGGATTCCGGGCCAACGTCGGCATTATTATTTGTAATGTCGAGGGCAAGGTAATGCTTGCCGGTCGAGTTGGCAGCAAGGGTTGGCAATTCCCGCAGGGCGGCATTATGCAGGACGAGAGTGCGGAAGAGGCGATGTATCGGGAGCTGCATGAGGAAGTGGGTCTCGGCGAATCGGATGTTGAATTGCTGGCGTCAACTGAAGACTGGATACGCTATCGCCTGCCGGATAAATTTGTTCGTCGAAATAGCCTGCCATTGTGTATCGGCCAAAAGCAGCGCTGGTTCCTGTTGCGGCTGATCAGCCCGGATGACCGATTTCGGTTCGACCTTGCCGAGACGCCGGAGTTTGACCGTTGGCGTTGGGTGGATTTTTGGCGGCCTGTCAACGAAGTCATCTATTTTAAACGACGAGTCTACGCGCGCGCATTGCACGAACTGGGTTCGCACCTGCATCCTGATGGATTGCCGCCACGACCCAGGTGGTGGCCAAAACGCTGGCGAACTATTTTTGAGAAAGATCTTCGACAGGCTGAAAAATGTCGTTTGCAGTCGGCGTCAGAAAGTCGGCTTGATGATTGCAAGGATGATAATTGCTAGCAGGAATATCGTCGGAATCTCATTGAACCAGCGCAGCCATTTTGTATTGGCAGGCATTTGACCAGCTGCCAGCAATTTGATCCAGCGCCAGCAACGCAGGTGAAAGGCGAATAGCGCCACAAGCAGGACAAGCTTGGTCCGAAACCAGTCCTGCTGCAGCAAAGCCTGGTTTATGTGCAGAAGTACCACGCCAAATACGGAGGTCAGCACCGCACCGATCGACATGATGACAAAAAGCCGCCGTTCCATCATGCGGAAGCGCTTGAGCGAAATGTCGTCGCTGGCTTCGCTGTGATAGATAAACAGGCGAGGCAGGTAGAACAACCCCGCGAACCAGGTGACCATAAAGACGATATGCAGTGCTTTGAACCACAAATATCCCGCAGTCAAATCCATTGTGTACACCCTCTAAAAGTCAAAGTCAGGCCGTTTTCTCGCCAGTAAATGGGGTTTATAACCAATTCCGTGACCTGCCGCACTTCTGTTTGCAGATGACCGCGCGTAACATAACGTCAATGGATTCGATAGAAAACCAATGAGTTACCGATGAAATCAAGAAGTTACATGCCGGGAACCGGTGCGAGCGTTGGTATGCGCATCGCTGCGGTCATGGCGATTTTGGTCGGTGCTTACCTGATTTTCGAATTTGGTCGCATCCAGGCGGACTTCAATATTGTCGATGCGTCGAAGGAAAAACAGGATTTGCGGGCTGAAATTGATCTTCGCGATGAAGAGATTCTCTTGCTCAAACAGGATGTCGCGCGTCTTGAGACGAACAGTCTCGTTGAAGGTGAGGCGTACAAAGATGTTGAAACCAACCTTATTGACCTGCAGCAAAAAATTCAGGAACAGAAAAACGCAATCGCATTTTATCGCGGCATTGTGTCACCCAAAGATGGCGGTCGAGGACTACGCATAGCCAATCTCAAGCTGACGCGGGGCAAGGACGAACAACACTTTAATCTGCGGCTTGTACTGGTACAGGTAATGCAACATGATCGAAGTGTCAAAGGGAAAGTAGAATTCAGTGTTGAAGGCGCACAAAACGGCGTCACAACCACTTACAAGCTGGCACAGTTGTTACCCGAAGACGGCAAGAGCAACTGGCCATTTGCGTTTCGTTATTTTCAGGATTTCGATCGTGAGCTGGTGATCCCTGACGGATTTACGCCGGACAAGATTACGGTTGAAGTTATTTCGAATACCCGATCCATTGCGAGCCTGACAGAAAGTTTTGATTGGCTGGCCGGGCAAAGTTAGAAAAGGAGCAGCACAAATGTTTGGCAGCAAACAACGTAAACACGGCGTGGTTGATACGCTCGTAGGACCAAATTCACAGGTAAATGGCGATCTTAGTTTCTCGGGCGGCTGCCATGTCGACGGCACCGTCAAGGGCAATATCAGTGCAGATTCCGACAGCGATTCCGCGCTCAGTATTTCTGAAGACGGAACCGTGCAGGGCGGAGTGAGCGTTCCTTATGTCGTATTGCACGGAATCGTTCGCGGTGACGTCATTTCAGGTCAGCGGGTTGAACTTGGCCCAACCGCTCGGGTCATTGGTAATGTATATTACAATCTTATCGAAATGGCGATTGGTGCTGAAATCAATGGCAAGCTTGTCCACCAGCCAGCAGGAAAGGTTCCTTTGCTGGAGCAGACAAGCGGCGAAGTGAGTGCGCCACCGAAGGTCGTTTCTGTATCCTGATACACTGACTTATATAGACCACGGACTTTACAAGAATGAATACATCTACTCCCGTCATTGGCTCGGCAGCCGCGCCACCGCCAATCGTGTTTACCGATGCGGCGGCGACCAAGGTGAGCGAGCTGATCAAGGAAGAGGACAATCCCGAGCTGATGCTGCGGGTTTTTGTCGCTGGAGGCGGCTGTTCCGGATTTCAGTACGGATTCACCTTTGACGACAGTAAAGAAGAGGGTGATTCGAGCGTTGAGAATCAGGGTGTCACCCTGGTTGTGGATCCCATGAGTGTGCAATACCTGATGGGTGCTGAAATCGATTACAAAGAAGATTTGCAGGGCGCGCAGTTCGTTATCCGTAACCCGAATGCGACCACGACCTGCGGTTGCGGCTCTTCATTTACTGTCTAACTAACCGCCGCTCAACTTCTCCAGGAATTTCTGTTGCGCCGACACCGGTTGATCGGTGCCAGGTGTTAGCGCCTTGTAGGTGCCGTCCGTCTGTAACTCCCATGCCTGGGTATTGTCTGCCAGGAACAGCAGGAGGTCAGCCCACAGCCGCTCTTTAAGTGGTTTTTGCTTGATCGGGAAGCAGGTTTCGTTGCGCCGGAAGAAATTTCGACCCATCCAGTCTGCGCTGGAACAGAAAAACTCTGCTTTGTTGTTGTTGCGGAAGAAATACACTCGTGAGTGTTCCAGAAAACGGCCGACGATAGAGCGAACCTGGATGTTTTCCGAGAGACCCGGCACGCCTGGCCGCAATGAACAGATGCCACGAACGATAAGGTCTACGCGGACGCCAGCCGCAGATGCCTCATAGAGTTTGTCGATGATTTTCGACTCAGTGAGCGCGTTAAGTTTTGCCACAATTCTGGCTTCTTTCCCAGCCTGTGCATGTGCAATTTCGCGATCGATTTTTTCACAAAGCGCGGGAAAAAGATCGAAAGGCGCAGTCAGGATTTTGACCAGGTTGCGAGCGGCCGTCAGGCTGGTCAGTTGCATGAACACTTTGTGTACATCGTCGCCAAGGTTCTTGTTGCTGCTGAGGTAGCCGTAGTCGGTGTAGGCCCTCGTCGTTCCCGGGTGGTAGTTGCCGGTGCCCAGGTGCACGTAACGGCGAATCTTGTCTGCTTCGCGACGAACCACCATGGCCATTTTCGAGTGTGTCTTGTAACCGACCAATCCGTAGACAACATGTGCGCCCGCTTCCTGCAGGCGATTTGCCGAGGATATATTTTCTGCTTCGTCAAAGCGCGCCATGAGTTCGACGACAACTGTCACTTCTTTTCCCTGGCGTGCGGCACGGACCAGGTGATCGACGATGGGTGAGTTCGCACCGGTACGATAGAGGGTTTGTTTTATGGCAAGCACGTCCGGGTCACTGGCAGCTGCGCCAATAAAATCGACAATTGGTGAAAACGACTGGTACGGATGTTGCAACAGGACATTTTGTTTCTTCAGGATTGCGAAAATGTTCTCGCCGCCTTTCAGAGAGGCCGGTTGCCCGGGCGTAAATTCCGGGTACGAAAGCTCGGGGCGGTCGCTGAGACTGCACAATTTGGCGAGCCGGTTTAGATTGACAGGTCCGTCCACGGAAAACATATCGGCCTGATCAAGATGAAAATGATCCAGCAGGAATTCACTGAGGTCGGGTGGGCACTTGTCGCTTATTTCTATGCGGACAGCCGCCCCGTAACGGCTTGCGGCCAATTCGCCCTCAAGCGCGCGGACGAGATCGTCAACTTCTTCGTCATCGACATAAAGGTTGCTGTTTCGTGTAACTCGAAACTGGTAGCAACCATCGACTTGTATGCCCGGAAACAGATCACTGACGTTTGCATGAATAATCGACGACAGGAATACGTAACTGACGGTGCCGGGTTCGACCAGTTGCTCTGGCAGTTGAATAATTCTCGCCAAAGATCGCGGTGCCTGAACGATAGCGCGGTGTCTTTTTCGGCCGAAAGCATCTTTGCCATTCAGTCGTACGATGAAATTCAGGCTCTTGTTCAAAATACGGGGAAACGGTCGCGACGGATCAAGTGTCAGCGGTGTTAAGACCGGCACAACTTCGTCCTGGTAAAAGTTATTGAGCCAGGACTGCTGTTCTTCGGTCCAGTCAGATCGGTGAATAAAATGAATTTGTTCTTTGGCCAGGTCGGGCAGAATACTGTCGTTGAGCAAATGGTATTGTTGGCTGACAAGGCCTATGGATCGATGTCGTATTTCATCGAGAAGCTGTTGCGGCGTCATCATGTCCGGTCCCGCAGATCGCGCCCCGCTTTCCAGCCTCTGTTTGAGGCCGGCGACGCGTATTTCGAAGAACTCATCAAGATTCGTGCACGAGATACACAGGAACCGCAATCGCTCAAGCAAAGG
>QIHS01000490.1 GCA_003229095.1 Woeseia sp.
CCTTCTGCGGTGCGGTGTGTTCGAAGCGGGATGCTGACGATCGTTTCCTGTCGTGCCGATAGCAGGAGCTCCCGTTGCTGGTCTTCTATTCGCAGCGATTCGAACGCCCGCTCCAGAAAATGAAACTGGCTATCCTGACAATGGCAGTGTGCGTGATCTGCCGGCATGTTTTTCCCTTTATGTTGCAGGCAACGTTTCTGTCACCGTGGCCGCAAATCTGCGGCGGTTTTTTGCGACAGACTATTATTGCGATTGAAAACGTCATATAGGGAGTTTCCACAGCGGACTGAGAGTGATCATTACGTCTTTGCTCCCGGTCACCGGATGATTGGGTCAGGCGCCTGTTGTCGTGCTGCCGTCGATTCGTGTCAGCCGCATATCATTACGGGGAATCCCCAATAGTTCGGACGTGGCGGCGCAAACATACTCCCATCAGTTGTTAATCACACGGCGAACGAGAATGCCTCGAGCGGTAAACACGGTCTACGTTATCGATCCCGATGAGTCGGTTCATGATGCGCTCAAAACATTGTTGAGTAGCAACGGATCGAAGGTCGTGTGCTACCCGAACGCTGAGGCGTTTTTTGGCTCGGATCCGGCATTCGAGACGACTTGCGGATGTATCTTGCTGGAGGCGAATCTACCGGGGATGGGCAGCCTGGCTTTTCTCAGGCGATTGCAATGTCATGAAATCAATCTTCCCGTCGTCGTTCTCACCAGCACATCCAACCGGGACATTGCCGATCAGGTGTTGAGGGCCGGGGCCGTGGAGGTGATAGAAAAACCCCTTGTCAGCGATCGGCTGTTCGAGTTGTTGCGCAGCATGGTAACCGACACCAGCGAGTTTACAACCACCCCTTGAGACAGGAACAATGAGATGAAAAGTTCAAACCGATGGAAGAATACTGTGATATCCGTGAGCGCGCTGCTGATTACAGCAACACCGGCGTTTGCACAAACAGACGCAAGTCGCATCGCGGAACTGGAAGAAAAAATGTCGCTCCTCTCCGAGCAGCTTGCGGCGTTGCAGAGCGAACTCTCCCAGGTGAAAACAGAAGGACAGACCGCGACAGCGGAGGAAATACAGTCCTTGCGAACCGAGGTCGGAGCGGCAAGACAGATTGCGTTGCAGGCAACGCAAAGACCGAATGTTATGACAAGTACTACCTCAACGACGCACCTGTCAGGGTACGCATCGGCTGACTTTATCAGTCCCGAGAACGGAAACAGTGCGTTTACCGCCAATTTTAACCCCATGTTTCACTTTCAGTGGAAAGACAAGATTCTGTGGGAGGCTGAACTGGCGTTTGAACTCCAGGAGGACGGGGAAACCGAGGTGGAGCTCGAATATACGACGATTGATTTTTTTCTCAACGACAACATTATTTTCATCGCCGGGAAATTCTTAAGTCCGCTCGGAAATTTCCGCCAGAACCTCCACCCATCGTGGATCAACAAATTGCCCTCGGCGCCGCCGGGATTCGGTCATGACGGTGCAGCGCCGATCGCTGAAGTTGGCATGCAACTGCGTGGCGGTGTCAACGTCGGCACGAACAGCAAAATTACTTACGCAGGATACGTTGGCAACGGTCCGATACTGGAAGGTGAGGGTGGCGAAATTCACGGCATTAACGCGGGTGGCTTTGCGGGTGATGCCGACGGTCGGAAAGTGGTCGGCGGACGCATAAGTTATCTGCCATTCCCCAGGCTTGAGATAGCTGTCTCGAGTGCTTTTGGCGATGCAGCAGTAACAGAGGACGATGGTTTTGCAGTGTCTGGAGATCCGCTGCGTAACTACAATGTGTTTGGCTTCGACGTTACCTATCAGTGGAAGGATTTCGATTTTCGCAGCGAGTACATTTCCCAGGATGTTGCCGATTCTGCGCTGAGCATTTCACCTGAAGGAGGCAAATGGGAAACCTGGTATGCGCAGGGCGCTTATAAATTCGCAAATGCAAAATGGGAGGGCGTATTGCGCTTTACCGACTACACAACGCCCCATCCCGATTTATCGCAGGAGCAGTGGGCAATCGGTCTTGGCTACCTGGTTTCGTCGAGTGCGATGATCAAGGCGGCGTATGAAATCAATACCGGTCTTACGGGAGAGATATCCGATGACGACCGCTGGTTGCTTCAGGTTGCGTACGGCTACTAACAAAGGAGATAGGAAAATGTATAAACAAGTATTCAAGTTGGCTGCACCCGTTTTGTTGGTGGTGTCGTTTGCCATGGGTCTGACGTTGCACCCCGCTGTCGCTGCAGACACGCCAGCCGTTGATGAAACCGATGCAGCACAATTTGCGCGTGGCGCGCGCACCTGGGCCGATACCTGTGCCAGATGTCACAACATGCGCGATCCGAAAGAATTACGCGCTGACCAGTGGCGGTCAGCCGTTGCACATATGCGTGTACGCAGCGGAATGACCGGGGGCGAGGCGCGCGACGTGCTGGCCTTTTTGCAGGGAGGCTCCGATGCGCAGGTGGGTTTGGCAACGCAGGGCTTAGCCGTCGCTCCGGTAATCTCCGACGACACTAATGCGGGAAAGGCGATCTATGCACAGACTTGTATCGCCTGCCATGGTGCTGATGGAAAAGGTTCGATACCGGGCGTAACAGATTTAAATGCCGGGGATGGACCTTTGAGTAAAACGGATGAGGAACTTGTGAGAAACATAAGCGAAGGTTTTCAGAGTCCGGGTTCTTTCATAGCAATGCCGGCGAAGGGCGGCAATCCGACATTGACTGAAGAGGACATAAAAGCAGTTCTCGAGTACCTGCGCGTGGAATTCGGCGAGTAAGGCAGCCCTCCCGTTAGATGGTTGGCCAAAGGGTCGCGACAGGGTCTGGCAGCTGCAACCTGAAGACAGAGGAGATACCGAACCATGAATAGCAAAAATGAATCCGGAAGGTCCGTAAGAAAGCAAAGGAGAACACCATGGCTGCTGCTGACGACCGGTGTTGCGGCAGCGGCATTGTTTGCGCTGATCACGTGGCCAGACAGTGAGCCGACGTCGGCGGAAAATGCCGCGATTGTCGTCTACAAGACAGCCGCCTGTGGGTGCTGTAAGGAATGGGTGGTACACCTGCAGGATGCCGGTCTCTCGGTCGATGCGGTAGACGTCAGCAATATGGCCGCTATACAGGATCGTGCAGGCGTGCCCATGGAACTGAGGTCTTGCCATACGGCGATGGTGGGTGATTACTGGGTCGAAGGGCACGTACCCGTAGACCTGGTTCAGGGGCTGATCGCAGATGGGCCTGAGGATATCCTGGGCATCGCGGTGCCCGGGATGTCTGTCGGTTCACCGGGGATGGAAGGTCCGAATGCGGTGCGATTCGACATAGTGGCCTATAGTAAAGATGGAAGTTCTGCTGTCCTCGCTACGCGCCAGGGCCTCGCCCGCTGAAGTATAAGGAGATTCATTCATGTCTATCGATCGGGGTCCCGGGACCCGTACGAGAAAATTTGCCGCGAGGAACTGTAGTTTGACGCTTGCAGGAAAGAGTAAGCGGCTATTGCACTTTCTGGCACTCACACTGGTGTTGCCCGGGACTGTTTGGGCTGAAGAGTCTCCGCAGCAATCTGCGCCGGAGTTTCTGTTTGTCGAAGAAGCGATAAACACCGCTTTAGAGGGCAATCCCAGCCTTGCAGAAATGCAGGCGCGCTATGAGGCGTTAGCCGAGATTCCGTCTCAGCTTGGAACGTTGCCGGATCCGGTCGTCAGTCTCAATGCCATGAACTTGCCGACAGATACTTTTAACCTGGGTCAGGAAGCGATGACCCAGATGCAGGTCGGCATTAGCCAGGCGATCCCGTTTCCCGGCAAGCTGGCCTTGCGGGAAGGCGCGAGCAAATATGACGCGCTCGCCGCCGGCTTCTCGGTCGATGAGGTTCGGCTGTTGCTGATTCGAAATGTCAGAAGCAGTTGGTGGCAACTCTATTTTCTCGACCGGTCGCTGGAAACTGTCGATAGCAACCAGGATCTGCTGCGGCAATTCATTCAGGTAGCGCAAACTAAATATGAGGTAGGCGACGGTCTGCAGCAGGATGTGCTGTTGGCACAACTGGAGCTGTCCAAGTTGATCGATCAGAAAATCAAATTAAAGGCGGTGCGAAGAAACCAGTCTATTCAGTTGAACGTGCTGATGGATATTCCGCCGAACGATGTACTGGTCCTTCCGCCCACAGTGTCAATGGATATGCCGGAGATAGTCAACGAGACGTTACTTTACGAGCGTGCGGAAGCGATCAGGCCGCTACTTAGACAAAAAGAGAGCGATATTCGCGCGGCAAAATCGCGGCTCGATCTTGCGAGAAAGGAATACTACCCTGATTTCAAACTGGGACTGACCTACGGTGATCGAAGCGGCGACAACCCGTTGCCGAGAGGGGGGAGTCGTGCCGACTTTCTGTCGGTAATGTTCAGTTTCAATCTGCCAATCTACTCTAAACGGAAACTCGACAGAGCAGTAAGCCAGCGAAGTCTCGAATTGCAAAAACAGCGCTATTCCTTTAGGGATAAATGGGCAGTCGTACGCGCAGAAATATCGTCGGCGACCACTGACTACGATGAAGCAAAAGAACTGTTTGTGCTGTTTCAAAGCGGCATCGTTCCACAGGCCAGGCAGACGGTCGCATCGATGCTGGCAGGTTACCAGGTCAGCGAAGTCGATTTTCTTAATCTCGTGGGCAGCCAGATAACGTTGCTGAATTATGAGGTTCAATACTGGAAAGCGCTCACGGAGGCCAACCAGGCGTTGGCGCGCCTCGATGCCGCTGTAGGGGAGAGAGTAAGCAATGAATAAGTCAACTATTATCACGGCAATCGTCATGTTGGCCATCGGCCTCGCATCCGGCTACTGGTTTGCTGCAGTCTCGGGCAACGGAGCGCCGGGGGCTTCGGACGATGTGCGCGAGCCGCTGTTTTACCGCAACCCGATGAACCCGACTGTAACCTCCCCGGTTCCCGCAAAAGACGCGATGGGGATGGACTACGTCGCGGTCTATGCCGAAGACAGCAGTGGCGCGGCAGATGTCGCTGGCACGGTCAAAGTCGACGGAGTCGTCACACAGAACATTGGTGTACGCACGGCCGTCGCCACGCGAACCGACATCACCCGCACAATTCGTGCAGTAGCGCGAGTGGACTATAACGAAGGTGGCATGGCGCGCCTGCATTCCAAGGTTGAGGGCTGGATAGAAGAGCTGCGCGTCGACAATACAGGTGAAAACGTCGACAGGGACGACATCCTGTTGAGCATTTATTCACCCAGGCTGGTATCGACGCAGCAGGAGTACTTGCTTGCACTGAACAATCTTGAGGCGCTGGAAAGTAGCCCGTTCGAGGATATCAGGCGCGGCGCGGAAGAACTTGTTGCCAGTTCGCGCGAACGACTGGCATTGTTTGACGTGCCAGAGCATCAGATTCGCGAGCTCGAACAATCCCGTGAAATCCAGAAGAACCTGCATATTCATACGCCGGTGTCTGGCACTGTTATCAGTATTGGTGCCCGTGCGGGTCAGTATGTGAGTCCGAAAACCGAACTCTACATGATTGTAGACCTGTCGACGGTGTGGGTGTATGCCGACATCTACGAGTACGAACTGCCCTGGGTGAAGGTGGGCGATGAAGTTGAAATGTCCCTGGCCGGTATTCCGGGCAGAACCTTCGTCGGCGAGCTTGACTATATATACCCGTACGCTGAATCAAGAACCCGCAGCATCAAAGTCAGGCTGTCATTCGACAATCCTGAATTGCTTCTCAAACCCGAAATGTTTGCTGACGTCGTTATCCGCTCTGATAAAAGCGTTAACGCTGTCGTCATTCCGTCGGAGGCGGTGATTCGTTCAGGCAAGAGCGAGCGGGTTTTCGTCGTTCGGGCACCGGGTAAATTTGAGCCCGTCACCGTCAAGCTGGGCATTCAGTCCGCTGGCCAGGTCGCGGTGCTGGAGGGCATCGAGGATGGCGATGAAGTGGTCGTCTCCGGCCAGTTCCTGGTGGATTCGGAATCCAGTTTACGAGAAGCAACGGCGAAGATGATGGAGTTGGCAGAACCCGAGCCTGCGAGCGATACAGACATGGAAGGCATGGACATGGAATCAGAACCCGCGAGCGACGCAGACATGGAAGGCATGGACATGGGCGATATGAGCGGGGAACGCCCGAATGATTAACGCCATCATCAACGCGTCCCTGCGGGACCGGTTTATGGTTCTGATGGTGGCCGTCATTGTCGCTTTGTTCGGTTTATATTCCTACGTAAACACGCCGCTGGATGCGATACCGGACTTGTCCGATGTGCAGGTAATTATTCTCACCGAATTTCCGGGCCAGTCTCCACAGGTTGTCGAGGACCAGGTGACCTATCCGTTGACGACGTCCATGCTGGCCGTGCCGAAAACCAAGGTTGTGCGCGGCTACTCGTTTTTCGGTCTCTCCTTTGTCTATATCATTTTTGAGGATGACACCGACATGTACTGGGCGCGATCCAGAGTGTTGGAGTCCATCAACTACATCAGTGGTCGTCTGCCGCAGGGAATTACACCGACGCTGGGACCGGATGCTACCGGTGTCGGCTGGATTTACGAGTACGCATTGGTGGATCGAACCGGCGCGCATGACCTGGCGCAATTGCGATCCTTGCAGGACTGGTACATGCGCTATCCGCTGCAGACAGTCGATGGCGTATCGGAGGTTGCCAGTGTCGGCGGGTTCGTAAAGCAATACCAGGTCGAGGTCGATCCCAATGCGCTGTTACGTTACAACATTCCGTTAAGCAAAGTCCGGCACGCTATCCAGAGATCCAATAACGACGTCGGCGGCCGATTGATTGAAATGGCTGAAACTGAATACATGGTGCGCGGCCTCGGTTATATCCAGTCGCTTGAGGATCTCAATGACATTCCGGTCGCGGTTGATAATGACGGCACACCAGTACGCTTGCAGGACGTCGCGAACGTACAGCTAGGACCGGAATTACGGCGCGGCCTGGTCGACCTCAACGGTGAAGGTGAGGTTGTCGGTGGTGTTGTGATTATGCGTTTCGGCGAGAATGCGCTGGCGACCATCCAGGGTGTGCGGGCGAAATTAAAAGAGCTTGAGGCCGGTTTGCCTGAGGGCGTGGAGATAGTCACGGTTTACGATCGCGGTGACCTGATAGAACGGGCAGTCGACAGCCTCAACACGTCACTGATGCAGGAACTGGCCATCGTTAGCCTGGTTGTCATCCTGTTCCTGCTGCACGCGAGATCCGCTTTCGTCGCGATTATTACGTTGCCACTCGGCATCCTGATGGCCTTTATCGTGATGCG
The DNA here is from genome assembly GCA_003229095.1 of Woeseia sp. GTDB lineage: Bacteria > Pseudomonadota > Gammaproteobacteria > Steroidobacterales > Woeseiaceae > SZUA-117. The sequence goes on from QIHS01000490.1 coordinate 7,313, forward strand.
CTACCAGGGTCTCAACGCCAATATCATGTCTCTCGGTGGCATCGCCATCACTGTCGGGACGATGGTGGACGGCGCAATTGTAATGGTTGAAAACGCGCATACCCGCCTGCCCTGGCGAGAGAGAAGCTGGGCCGTGATCTCAGTAACGATGAACGATGGCAAACGATTGGCGAATCGAGCCGTGAAGTCGGGCCGGCGCTGTTCTTTTCATTGCTGGTCATCACAGTGTCTTTCATTCCGATATTCACGATGCAGGCCCAGGAAGGACGGTTGTTCAGTCCGTTGGCATTTACCGCTACTTACGCAATGGCGGCGTCGGCCATATTGGCGATTACGCTTGTGCCAGTCATGATGGGTTATCTCCTGCGCGGGAAAATCATCGCAGAAAAAAGGAATCCGATTAATCGTGTTTTGCATGCGATGCATACGCCCGCACTCAGGGCGGCGATGCGCTGGCGTAGTGTCACGGTTGTTGTAGCACTGCTTTTGCTGGCCGTGACCTATTATCCCTTTTCCAAGCTGGGCAGCGAGTTCATGCCGCCGCTGGACGAGGGTGATATTTTGTACATGCCCACAACTTTTCCCGGCATTTCCATCACCAAGGCGAAAGAGTTATTGCAGCAAACAGACAGGATTATCAAGACCTTTCCTGAAGTTCACCATGTGTTCGGCAAAATTGGTCGCGCGGAATCGGCTACCGACGCTGCACCATTGTCGATGATAGAGACAACCATACGGCTTAAATCGAAGGACAAGTGGCCTGACCCGGACAAGACCACTCAGGAACTGATGAGTGAAATGGACAAAGCCATCAATTTTCCGGGCGTCGCGAATGCCTGGACCATGCCGATCAAGACCCGGATCGACATGTTGTCCACGGGTATCAAGACGCCAGTGGGCATAAAGGTATCCGGCCCCGATTTAAATGTACTGCAGGATATTTCATTGCAGATTGAGGAGGCGATGAAGACGATGCCGGATACGCTGTCCGCTTTCGGCGACCGGGCAGTGGGTGGCTACTACCTCGATTTCGATATCGATCGGAAGAACGCAGCTCGCTACGGTCTGACCGTGGGTGACGTGCAGGACGTAATTCAAAGCGCGATCGGTGGCATGAATGTCACCTGGACTGTGGAGGGGCTGGAGCGCTACCCGGTCAACGTGCGCTATCCGCGTGAATTGCGCGATGATATGGAGACGCTGAAACGGGTGCTTATCCCAACGCCAACGGGTGCCCAGATTCCGCTGGGTCAGGTCGCGGAACTCACCTACACACGTGGACCACCGGTCATCAAGAGTGAGGACGCGCGACCGAACGCGTGGATCTATGTCGATCTTTCCACGTCGGATATCGGCGGATTCGTGGCCCAGGCGAAGCTGGTTCTGGAGGCGATGGTCGAAATTCCGGCCGGTTACACCGTGGTCTGGTCCGGTCAGTTCGAATACATGGAGCGCGCCGCGAAGCGTCTGCGCATTGTTGCGCCGGTGACGTTGCTGATTATCTTCCTGTTGCTCTATCTCAACTTTCGCAACATCACCGAACCCGTTGTCGTGATGATGTCAATTCCCTTCGGACTGGTAGGCGGCATCTGGCTGATTTATCTGAATGACTACAATATGTCAGTCGCCGTAGCAGTCGGGTTTATAGCGCTTGCGGGTATGGCAGCGGAAATCGGTGTGCTGGTCCTGAGTTTTATCGATACGGAGGTTGGGAAACGCCGGGCAGCGAGTGCCGGCAGACTATCTGTCGATGAAATAAAGGATGCGGTTCTGTCAGCAACATCGAAGCGCGTTCGACCCATCGCGATGACCGCTGTGTCGACACAATGGCGGGGCTGGTACCCATCATGTTGAGCACTGGTACCGGTTCTGACGTTACGCACCGAATAGCCGCACCGATGCTGGGTGGCATGGCGACAGTGTTGTTGCTTAACCTGCTGGTATTGCCGGTCATTTACAGCCTGGTGCTGCAGTTTCAGGAGCATGGCCTGGGCAATGAATAGTCCGAGCTAGTGCTTGACCTTACCACCATGGGAAGGTGTAGGCTGTCCATCTGAAAGCACAAGGTGCGAATTCGACGAGGAGTCGACCCCATGAATATTGGACAGGCAGCAAGTTCATCCGGTATTTCCGCCAAAAGAATTCGCTATTACGAGCAAATCGGCCTTATCGGGCCGGCGGCGCGCAGCGCGGCAGGATACCGAACCTATTCCGAACGTGATCTGAACACCCTGTTATTCGTGCGACGCTCCCGCCAGCTTGGCTTCGCCATAGCAGAAATCTCGACGTTGCTGTCGCTATGGCAAGATCGGAATCGCAGCAGTGAAGATGTCAAACAACTCGCCCTGTCTCACGTTGCGCGTCTCCGCAATAAAATAGAAGAACTGCAATCCATTGTCACTACGCTGCAGGATCTTGCTGATCATTGCGGTGGCGATGCCCGGCCTGATTGTCCAATTCTTGCAGAATTGCAAGGGAGTAAGTCATGAGTGCGATGTGGTCATGCCCGATGCATCCCGAGGTGGAGTCGGA
>QIHS01000509.1 GCA_003229095.1 Woeseia sp.
CATGTGGGGCCTTCCGTGCTGGGGAAAGGTCTAGTTCACACCATTAGCGCGCTATCCGCATCGGCAGAATCTGGGCAATGTGCAGAGATTGAGGAAGGATGATGGATGTCCTCATTCATTCTTTCTTATTCATTTTCAATGGGAGGAATAGTGGATGTCCTCATTCATTTTAGGTGGGGTCGGGGTCCAGGTGTGGAATTGCTGGTAGTGGTGGGTGGGCAACTAGACTCAGGCCGGCTTTGTAGGCTTCGGCGGCGGCTTCGCCTTCGCCAAGTTGATTCAGTAGCTGGCCGTATTCCTGGAAGGCATCTGGGGTCGGGCGGATAGCAATGACCGTTTCCAGGTAGCTGCGCGCTTTGCCCCATAATTCGTTTCGCAGGCATAAGCGAGCAGCGGTCAGCAGCAAATCAGCGTCTTCGCCATGATTGGTCAGCCACCCTTCGGCTTTCTTGAGTTGCCGTCCGGCATCGCTACCGTTGACTACGCCGTACAGGCGAACTAGCGCTGCCAGCCATTCGCGTTTCAGCGTAGCAGCGATTTCTTTTTCGGCTTTGTCATGCATGTTGGCGCGCATGAGGTTTGTATAGTAGCCCTCAAGTAACTCGACGTTGCGTTTGTTCTCCCGTGCAACTCCTTTCCAGACTTCGATGACAGCCGGCCCGTCATTTGCGGAATTGAGTTGCTCCCGATGGACTTTGTTGGTCCACAGGTTGAGCGTTTTAGCATCAAGCCGGCCGTGCTTTTTCAATTTAGGCAGCAGTGTCGAGAGGTGACGCCAGTCTTCGAGGCGATAATAGAGGCGGCCCAGCAACATCAAAGCGTGGCTGTGGTTCGGCGAGTTCTCTTCTATTTTTCTGAGTGTCGCCAGCGCCTGTTCATACTGTTCCTGATCGAGTTGCAATTCCGCCTGTGTGAGCAACACAGCGTTTGCCGCGCCCGGCAAATTTTCATAAGCCTGCTTAAGCCATGTGTCGCGTCTTTCGTTTTGACCGAGCAGGTGCGCGGCGCGAGCTGCTTGCAGGTAATTCAAAAGAGGCGCTTCGCTTATACCCGCCGATCTGGCAAGTAGCCGCTCGCCTTTTGCGAAGTTACCCTCCGCGACTTCGATCACACCGCGAGTAAGCCTGAGTCCTGCGCGACCGGCGCGGTAACGTCCGGCTGCCTCGCCGAGTTTTCGCGGCGCACGAAAGAGTTTAACGCTGAGCCATATCAGAACAAACAATGTGCCGACGATCAGCACCAGCCCGGGAACGCTCATTTCGACCAGGTAACCGCGAAAATTGATGACCACGTAACCCGGGTCCTGCAACAGAAACTTTGCGAGCAGCGCGAAGACCAGCATAGCGCTGACAATGAGCAGTCCGAATTTCATTGATCCTGCTCGGAGACGCCGGTATCGATACTGCCATCTGTACGGGTTTCAATTTCAGCAGCGCTGGCCAGCCGATTGAATTGCCGTAACAATCGCAGAGACAACGATATATCCGGCATCGCAACAGAATGTGTGCTGCCACGAATTTCCGCAATGGAAGCTCTGGCACTCTGTACACCAGCGCTGTCAGGAACGTAGTACTCGGACAACCAGGCATCCGCGTCATCAAGGCTTTGACGGAAAATCGATTCCTCTCCACGCAGCAGCGCCAGCCTCGCCGCCTGCAGTTGCAAAGCCAGGTTTGCGCGTAAAAAGTAACGCGCCTCAGGCGCAATCAGCGGCTGCATTGCTTCGTCAGTGCGGCGGACAGTGACCACACCACTGACGGCGTTCTTAAAAGACGCGACCGCTCTATCAACGCCCGATAACTCCGCATCAATTTGCGTCGTTTGTTGCTCGCGCTCCAATGTTTCCTGACGCAGCGGCAACGAGTCAACAATGCGTGCCAGGCTCGCGAGCGTGAGCGAGGTACCCACGGTGTCCGGTTTATCGATAATGTCAAGCGCACGAAGTTCGTCCGACAGTGCCTGTCGAATGTTGATCAAGCGCGGATCGGCAAGCTGCAAAATACGTTCATCGGCATGCGCCAGCGCAACACGTGCAAGCTCGGGGTTGTTGGCAAGCTGCAGCTGCGCGTTCGCGATCTGCATGTAATATTCTGCTTCGGCGAGTAGCCACGCATCACGCGCGCCGGTCGAGATTCCTTGTATCGACACCATTGAGGTTTCGACAGCGGCCACTCGACCAGGCAGTGCTTCGAGCTGTCGCAGTCGATCATCGAATTGCCGCCCAATTGAATTGATGCGCGCATCTCGTGCAGACGATTGCTCATTCAACGACGTAATACTCTGCTCGAGAGACGCAATCACGTCTTGTGTTGCATCAAGGGTCGAGACAAATGCGAGAACTTCAGTGCTGTTGTCTTCCGCATCCCCGGCAGAGCTGCGGTCTGTCAGGAAATTTATTGCAACCGCCACAACTGCAAGCAGCGAAATCAAAAGAGCAGACCACGAGACGATGCCTGCAGATCTGCTTCGCCGGCTATCCGCCATCAGAGGCTCAACCACAAATTCTCCCGTCGCGTCGTCGGCGCTATCGTCCTCAAGTTGCGCGAAATGTGCGTCTTCAGACTTGCTATCAACGCCGCCGTCAGTCTTTGTCGTCTTCTTTTTCCTGCTCATCAATTCGTTCCAGAATGTCGCGTTTCAATCAGCGCATTGACAATGTCGGTCACCTGCGGCCCGGCAGCCGCGATGGCTGGCAACCCAGGTAGCTGATCCAAGGCCGTTTGTATCACACGAGCGCCCGGTGCCACCAGTGGTGTACGTCGCAGCAAGTCCAGTGTGGGTGCTGGCAGCTGTTGCACCAGATTATCAAACGTTTCGCTGCTCATTGCCGTCACACAATCGACGCCGCCATTTCGCCACGTTGTTGTCAGCGCCGCTATTTCTTCCTGATCTGCAACACGCATTTCCCGCCGATAGACAGAGAGAAATGAGATGTTTGCGCCGCGTTCCCTGAGGCTATCACCGAGGAATTCGCGCCCGCGCTCACTGCGCACAATGGTCACAGCCTTGCCCTGAACCCCGTCAAACGCTGAGTGTTCGAGCAAATGTTCGCTGTCAAAACCATCCTTCGAAACGATGTCAACGTGGACTCCCTGCGCCTCTATCGCGGCAGCGGTACTTGGGCCAACAGCGGCGATACTGGCTGAGCTGCTGCGCACGGCAGACAGCCCGTAGTCAACAGCATTCCGGCTGACAAAAATGGCGATATCTGGCGGCGGCAAAGCGTCGAATTCTCTAGCAACGACGCTCGCTTCGCGACCCGTAATGCGGATAACCGGAAAGCAATAGGCCGTGCCACCCGCAGCTTCGATTGCATCCACAAGTTCACTCGCTTGTGCCACCGGGCGAGTAACCAGCACATGAAAACCCGCGAGCGGGCCGGCAGTCACGTCGAATGCTCAACAAGCAGTTCTTTCGCGCCTAACTGCAGAAGCGCGTTTGCTACCTGGTTGCCAAGCAACTCTGCATCGACAACATCACCTGTTATGCGCTGACGAAGGATTTTGCTGCCATCAGGACTCGCCACCAAAGCGTCAATGGTTAGTACCGTATCGTTGACTTCCGCATAGCTGGCCACCGGTGACTGGCAATTTGCATCAAGTGTGGCCGCAACGGCACGTTCGGCGGTCGTCGTGAACTTGCTAACAGGATCCTCGAGCAACAAAAGGACTTCGCGTAGTTCCTGACAACGTGCAAGACACTCAATTCCGATGACGCCCTGGGCTGCCGCGGGCAGCATTCGGTCATGGCTGAACTCGCTGGTAATGTGTGCTTCCAGGCCAAGTCGTTCCAGGCCAGCACTCGCCAGAACAATCGCGTCGTATTCACCGTCGGCGAGCTTCCTGAGCCGGGTGTTCACGTTGCCACGCAACGATTTAACGCCGATATCCGGGCGCCAGGCCTTCAACTGAGCCTGTCGCCGCAGGCTGGAGCTGCCAATCGTCGCTCCAGGCGGCAGATCAACGAAAGCGACACCCTCTCGCGATAAGAAGGCATCTGCCGGGTTCGCCCGCTCGAGCACGGCAGCAATGCAAAAGCCCTCCGGCATTCGTGCAGGCACATCTTTCATTGAATGAACCGCAATATCAGCATTGCCGGATTGCATGGCTACCTCAAGTTCTTTGATAAAAAGACCCTTACCACCGATTTTCTGCAGGCTTTTGTCCAGAATTTCATCACCGCGGGTCGATAACGGCACCAGTTCAACGGATAAAACCTGAGCAAGGGCAGTGAGCCTGTCAGCAACATGTTGGGCCTGCCACAATGCCAGCTCGCTTTTCCGTGTGGCAATTCGAATTTTCAAAAGCGATTATCCTCTCTTCAGTCGACGCTTTACATCAGCGACATGGCGGCGGCTAACAAAAAGTTCATCCGCATCTACGCGGTCGCGAAGCATAACCTGAGTGCGGCCATCGTCGGTTTTTCTGAGCGCATCGACTGCGCGAAGTGAAACCAGGGTACCCCGGTTAATGCGCACAAACTGCTCATCGAATTCCAGCTCCAGCGCTTTCAGTGAATCATCGATGAGTTCGCGGCCGTCTTCGTACACAACGCAGACGTATTTTTGATCGGCTATAAAATAGGCAATCTCGTTGATAGAAATCAGCTTCAGCTCACCATGCGTGTGCGCACAAACATGTTTTCGCTGCCGACCGCCCCCAACTTGTTCACCAATTTCAACCAACACACTACTATTCAACCGGGCAGCCTGTGCAAGCGCTGTTTCCAGACGCGCCCACCGGACCGGTTTCAAAACGTAACCGATCGCGTTCGCCTCAAAAGCCTCAATTGCATATTCGTCGTAAGCCGTGGTGAAGATAACGACGGGCGGCCGATCCAGTTTGTTCAAGTGACGTGCAGTTTCGATTCCGTCAATTCCTGGCATGCGAATATCGAGCAGTACGACATCCGGTTGAATATTTGCCGCAATCGCCAGCGCCTTCTGACCGTCTGCCGCTTCTCCCGCAACGACATGCTCTCCCGCATCTTCCAACAAACGACGCAGCCGGTCACGGGCCGGAGCTTCGTCATCAACAATAAGAATTTTCACGGGCTTTTTTCTTCGCAAGGGAAGACCAGGCGCACGCTGTAGGACGCTTCCGCTTCCTGTATATCGACCGTTGCATCGTCGCCATAGGCCAGCTCGAAGCGCTGTCGGATATTAGAAAGCGCCATTTTGTTGCCACTGGATTTTCCCAGTCTGTCTTTCGAAACCGGATTCTTGATGCTAATTTCCAGGTTATCACCGGTCCTGGTACCAAAAATTTGAACCTCTCCACCTTCGGGAAGTTGCTCGATGCCGTGGTAGATCGCATTTTCCAGCAGTGGCTGAATAGTAAGACTTGGAATCAGTGCACGCATTGGCAGTTCGCTGACATCCCAGCGAACACGCAATCGATCGCCGAGCCGCAGTTTTTCAATACGCTGGTAAATTGAAGCAACCTCGAGTTCGTCCTTCAGGGTCGTGCGGTTCTTTTGCGTACCGATATTGGCACGCAGCAGGTCCGACAGGTCCTCAATTGCTTCCTCGGCCTGTTTTGGATCTGTCCTGGTAAGCGACGCAATCGTGTTCATCGTGTTAAAAAGAAAATGCGGTCGAATGAGTGCCTGCAGTGCGCTGATTCGGGCCTGCGCCTCCAGCCACTCACTCGCGACGTACAAATAGCGCATCGCCAGTGCGATTATAATAGAGCTGATTGCAAATGTACGCAGCAGGAATCGAAATTCGGAATCTCCTATGACGACGGATTCAGCGAATGTGACAGACAGCTGCCAGGTAATCTCGGCCAGCGTCAGGCACATCATTTCGAGCGCGATAAAACAAACAACGAAAGCCTGTGTATTGCCTTGCTTTTCGGCCCATGGGCGAATCAGGCAGAGTAGCACTGTGCCAAGCATCGCGAGCCACAGCACGAACAGTGACATTTTGGATAAATCGACAAGGAGCGTCCCCGGCACGTAAGACGCGAGTGTCAGGGCAATAGCAACCAGCTCCGCGACGAGCAAGATGACAAGCACCGTACGACCGGCACAGAAGTCGGGAAGATATACCTG
>QIHS01000467.1 GCA_003229095.1 Woeseia sp.
CCACATCACTACAAACTGAGCGGCGAGCTTGCGCCCTTTGCCCTGGGACTGGCATTGCTAAATGACCTGAAGGCTGCGGAGGAAAAGGGTGCTCCCGAGAGGATGGCGCAATACTTTGACCCGCTACGTGGTACTGATCATGGTACTGACATTTTGCGTTCAGCTACAACTGCGGCGATTCTCGACCCGCAGTGTCCAAAGCCTGTGCGTGAAATGCTCACACGAGAGTGGATTTCCGCACAAAACATCCGAACTAACGATATTGATGCGATGTGGAAATTGATGGGTGAAGATCCCGATCTGTTTCTTGATCTTGTAGAAAATTTTTGGCTGCGACCGGAACAGGGCGTCTACAGCGATGATGTATTCATTGGTGGGCTTGCCAATGCCTATCGCTGGCCTCGATTTTCTGAAGCACTCCAGCAACGCCTGGTGCGCTGGTTCAGTTTTTATTGCCTTGATCCTGTGCGCGGGCAGGTGTTGGGCAATCAGCATGATGACCCTAAAGTGCGTGAACGCCAGGTGCAAACACAGGACCGCAGGCGACAATGGGATGCGCTGTCATCGCAAGTTTCTGACAATCTCAAGGTGTCGTTGGTAGAAATCGAAGTTGATGATCATGGTCAAGGGGCGAACCCAGGCTGGTTATCGCATCGAGCGGCGGGGATACTGTCATTTTTACCGCGAGTGGCTTTTGAGAAGACATTTCTTGCATGGGCAGTGAGCCGCGCTGTGATGAATTCGCCACACCATTTCGATGAAATTGCGTGGGTTCTGAGACTGAATATACAATCGATTCGGCCGAAGCAGCCAAAATGATCATCGGGCTAGCCAAGCGATTGATAGATCGTGGGCATGAACTCACACTTTTGGCGGCGAGGTATCTTCTGGATGCGCTTGCCACTCCCGAGGCCGTCAAACTGTCCACCGACCTGTCCTGCCCGGAACACCAGGCCTGGGGCTTCCTGGACACGGTGGATATTGACTCCGGGTCTGGCATCGTCAAGTGGGATTATGCAAAAGCACTTACCTGGCCGCGCAGTCAGGAACACCCACTCGATGCTACGCTCGGCCTGAAACAAGCAGCAATACGTCAGGATCTATCCCTTGTTGAGGACGATATTGCTGTATTACGTGGATTGCTGGATACCGTAGAGCCTTCCAGTTTCTGGCACCAGCCCAGGCAACATAGTAGTGTCGATCACAGCCTTGACACTGCGCTTGAGGTGCTTGCCCGCTGGGCTCCTGATGCATTAGGCGATCTGCTACGAGGCATTTACGATACAGCCTCCGAACGTGACGACGAGACGGGTTGGGGAATTGCCCATTATCTGCCGGAGCATCTGCTGGTACTCAGGCCCGGTCAACGAGAGAAACTTGGCGACTTCGCCGAACGCATTCTTTTGCCAGCGATCAGGGATCGGGCAGATCATTTCCCCTGGTTGAATCTGCAGCTCGTCCGATTATCAGATAAAAGCGCAGCTGACCAGATTCAGCTTCTCGATGATGCACCCCTTGGCCCGATGCTGTATCAAAAGCACTGGTGCGTGCTTGGCACGCCAATGCAGGATGACTTCGAGCACCTGTCCCGGTTCTTGGGAAGTGATGCATCGACTGAGCAGTTACGCGGTTGGCTGTCATATTTGGAATGCGTTCCCCTTGATGCCCTCCCGGCTAGTTATGAACCACTTGCGCGTTTGATTGACCACGAGGACGCAGTAGTCCGAACTAGTGCATTGAAGTTAATCTTGCGGGCGGACAGGGCGCCGTTGCTGAAGGCGGCCGCCAAGAGTGGATGGCGTTGGATTGCCGGCATGGAAACCAGTGAGGCGGCTTATGGTTCCCTAGCACTCTGCAAAGCGAGACGATATTGCAACGTGACGGATTTGTATGCGCGGATCGATCCGCAGGCAATTGGACATCTGGTTACAAGCTTTCCGGAAGATGATGAGGTTCTCGATCAGTTTGCAACCTATATAGGGCAGGAGTATATGCGATGCCGGGAAGGAAGATCGCTAATCGAGAAATTGGATAAGTGGGCAGTACAACATGAAGCGTTACAGATTTTTGCCAATATGCGAGGCGGCGAACTCATCGAGTTATTGGAAACGCTAATTGCAGACGAGAGCCGTACAACAAAAATATTTTCGTTCGAATCATTCCCGGTCATATCCACACTACGCGCATTGTTGAATGTCCGCCCAGAAGACGGGGTACGTTGTTGGTTGCGTGTATGGCGTCTCTATATAAAAAGCAACTGGCAGATCGATGATCTAGAAGCATTGCCGTTTGTTGTTACTGAGCATCCCTCGGTTTTACCGTTGCGCGACATTGTAATCGATGGTGCTAAAACAGACGCAGAGCTAATGAAATATGCCATCTGGGTGGCAGAAGAAGGGCATCAGTCATGGCTTATTGCTCGTATTAAGTCGTATCTTAGTGAAGAGAGTCCTGCAACGATAGCTCGTGGCGTGACGCTCGCCGGTTTCCTAAACTACAGCTCTGAAACGGAGAGGTTATGGACAGATTTGATAGATAGCCTCCCATTTGCAGGGTGGCTTGATCGCGTGCGCATGTGGGCACATGATAACTATTATCGAAATGTGGCTGCCCACCATTGGTTGAACGCCTTCGTCGCCGAATCTGCCCCTGATCGTGCATTCGGATATCACGTACTGTTCAGCGCGTGCGCTGATCAACGCGCGCTCGAATGGGGACAATCACTTATAAATGATATGGACGAACAACTGCCGAAGTCGTGGCGCTGTCACTGGCAACTCAACTATGAACGAAGGAAGCAGGTGGCCGATAAGGCCGTGAAAGACTATGAGAGGCGGCTGTTCGGGAACAATATATTCAAGGATACTCACGCGCCTTGGCTTAGTCGCAGAATTAGTGGTTTTCTGGCCAAGCCATAATGTAATCTGTTGATTCTAAATCAGATATATAGGGTTTTCGAAATAGCATGTAAGTGGGGGATAAGGTCGACTCCCCTTGGGGACGCCATATTCACTTGTAATATCTTGAATTACATGTAAATTACAGCCCCCGTATTTTTCGGAAAACACGGGGCTTTGTAACGCTTTGAATAGTCTGAATAAAATCCAGGGGTTCGAATCGCCCCGGTGACGCCACCTTTTCCCGAAAAGTGCTATGCAATGCCCCGATCTTTCAATCAGACGCCATAAAACTATCAATTAGACGGTATAGTTGTTTATAATTGGACGGTATGAAAGAAGCCTCCTATTTCCCCCGTCATATTCGAACACGGTTGCTTGAAGCGCTGGACGATACCCCGGCTGTTCTTGTTCACGGACCACGCCAAAGTGGTAAGACGACGCTCACTCAGCGTATTGGTGGAGAGCGTAATTACGCCTATATCACCTTTGATGACGCCAACATACTGGCGGCAGCATCCGAGGACCCGGTCGGGTTTGTTGATCGCTTGCCGGAACGGGTTATTTTAGACGAGGTGCAGCGGGTCCCGGAGCTGTTTACTGCGCTCAAACGAGCAATCGACCAGGACCGGGTTGCAGGGCGATTTCTGTTGACCGGATCGGCCAATGTGTTACTCGCGCCTCGTTTGTCGGATTCACTGGCCGGGCGTATGGAAATATTACGCTTGTACCCACTGGCGCAGTGTGAAATCGAGAACGAGGAAGCGCATTTTCTGGATGAACTCTTTACAGGGACCATGCAGCTTCCTCCGAGTGGGCGCTTGGGTAATGAACTTGTGCGGCGTGTTCTCGCCGGTGGTTATCCAGAGCCGCAACGACGTGCCGAAGGAAGGCGCAGACGTGAGTGGTATCGCAATTATATAGAGACCATTACGCAGCGTGATATTCGTGATCTTTCTCGTTTGCGCCGCCTGGATGCTATACCGAAATTGCTGAAAATGGTGGCTGGCCAGAGCGCCCATTTGTTTAATGTCAGCACACTGGCAGGGCCTTTTCAGCTCACTCGACCGACGATTCGCGAATATGTGGGTTTGTTGGAGAAAATATTTCTGGTCGATGTGTTACCTCCATGGCACAGCAATCGTCTCAAGCGTCTGGTCAAGACGCCCAAGTTACATTTGGGGGATACCGGGCTTGCGGGTGTATTGCTCGGCCTCGATGTTCAGCAGTTGATCGAGAATCGAACATTGTTTGGTCAAATGCTGGAGACCTTCGTGTACAACGAACTCAAGCGGCAGGCGAGTTGGTACGAAAATGATCTCACCTTTTTTCACTACCGTGACAAGGATCAGTATGAAGTGGATCTGGTGATCGAACAGGTTGGTGGGAAGATTGCCGGTGTCGAGGTCAAGGCGTCGGGGACGGTTCGTGAGAAGGATTTTCGGGGGCTGAAGCGTTTACGTCAGGCGACAGGCCGGAAGTTTTCAGCCGGGGTGGTGTTGTATGATGGCGAGAGCGTATTACCGTTTGGAGAGGGTCTGTTTGCAGTGCCGATCGGTGTGTTGTGGGCACACTATTGAAGCTCCGCCCATAATATGTCCAAAACGCGTTCCTCCGGGATCGCGATTTTTTTATCTTTCATTGCCAGGGTAAGCCCAGGATCCCAGTCGGCCGTGACAGGTTTGCCCTGCAAGGCCATAGTTCCTTTTGTGGCGGCGTGGTGATAGGCGTTTTCATCAAAATGCCAGGGCATGGCGCCGAAGCGGCGCATGATGCCGTTGGCGATGGTGATTCCGGCCCAGTCGAAATCGCCATGATAGGCCAGTTCGGCGCCGGCTTCGTGTAGTTGAAGAAGCAGGTGGTTGACAGCGGCGCGGGGTTGACCATAGGTGCAGACCAGGGGTGCGCACTGCGGCCCCAGGCGATCTGTCGCCTCGGCCACCACTGCAGGCTTTTTATTGAAGTCAGGGCAGGCTTACGGTGTGGATTGCGAGGGATCGAACTCCATCGTCCAGGATCGCCCCGGGCTGGAATTGGAGGCTGTATGAATCAGCTTTACCAGTCCCACGTTGTTGGGGCAGAACCAGGAGATGTTCAGCTGATCTCCACCCACTTGTGCGGCAGAACGACGGTTCATGATCTTGTGGCAACCCGTATAGCTTACGCCTTGTACCGTGATATCTTCAACGGCCAGCAAGCTGCGGCTGACGCGGCGAAATTCTGACAGCTGCCATTCGGATGTTATCAGCTCAAATCTTTTCTTCCGCCACGCCTGATAAATAAAATCCGGTGGTGTGTTCCTGGTAATGAGCGCAGCAATCAGGATGCCGGTATCGAGCACGACGCGCATCGTGACTAGTCGTCGACCAATGCGCCTTCAATCGCTTCCAGGATGTCTTCCTGAGCGTATGTCTGATTACGCTCTTTGACATCTTCGACTGTCAATTCAAACAGGCGTGACAGTACCGCCTCATCCACAAAGCGGGAGAGGTCGCCTTTCTTGGTGCCTTTGCGGGCAAGGTAGGTTCGTAGCGCACGATCCGTATCTTCGGGGACTACGACTGACCACCGAGTATTACTCATGGCTCAATACCTCGAATCATGGTTTGGTTAGGAGTATAAGCGGATATACGCATATCTTCAAATGCCCAGCCACTGTTCAGTTCTTGCAGGGTGTAGTCAGAAATTATCATTATTATCAGCCAGATAAATAATCTGATAGGGGGGTATGCAAACCAGTGCCCAGCGCCTGGGTTTCACGCTTCAGGAGATCGGCAACCTCCTCGATCTGGGTGACGGACACTGTGAAGACGTTTACGAACTTGCCGAACGCAAGTACTCAGAAATAGAGACACAGATCGCCGATTTACTGGCGATGAAAAAGAGCCTTAAAAGGTTGCTTGGCGATTGTGAAATCCGCAGTGGAACGGAAACCTGCCCCATCGTCGAGACTTTCGCCGGGCGGAATCACCGGTTAGCGGATCGGAATTAACTTGACTCTGTACCAGCGTACAGAGTCCATGCTCGGTAATACGTATTTGGAAAGTCCGGAGATTGAACGATGACAAATGTGACCCCGACCACCAAAACTGACAATCGGTCGATGATCGCTGCAGTGATAGCCGCAGTAGGCGCTTCGGTCTGTTGTGTAGGCCCATTGGTTTTACTGGCGCTGGGTATTGGCGGGACGTGGATCAGCAACCTGACGGCGCTGGAACCCTACCGCCCCATCTTTATTGGTATCACCCTGGTGTTTCTGTTTCTGGCCTTCCGAAAGCTTTATCTGGTCCCGGCCACGTGCGCACCCGACGATGCGTGTGCTGTGCCTGCGACACGGCGCAACCAGCGCCTTATTTTCTGGGTGGTGACAGTGTTGCTGATTGCATTGTTGACCTTTCCCTATTACGGCACGGTCTTTTTTGCCTGAGCCG
>QIHS01000017.1 GCA_003229095.1 Woeseia sp.
TCAGCAATTCGACCCCAGAAGTCCCACCCAGATGTGGCATGTCTGCCGCTCTCGCTGGTCACTTTTCGACGCGCGAAAAATACTGGCTCCTCCAGCGTAGTTTGCCGCACGAAAAACGGCATGCAAGTCCGGGAAAAAGTTCGAACGGGTTCTCTGTTTTGCAAAATTGTAAGGTCTCTACTGCGCTTCTGCAGCAAGCTGTGATCTGCCTCACGGTGCCCACAATTTGACCCGACTATAGTCATCGTTAAGGACAAAGAAAGCGAACATGGATGTATGTCAAATAATTATTCAGAAAATGACGCGCCGGTAACGGCGTTGAAGAGTGAGTCGGCACGGCAGCGCTGGGAAATGTTCCACCGAGCTATTGCGCACGCCAAACAGTCGAACTCTGCCGCGCTTCAGGAAGCGGAAACGCTGGACAGCAAACCCAAGCGAACGGGTCCGCTGCTCACGATCGCACGCTAGCGGGAACCAGGATGGAACGATTTATTCAATACCTGGATGACCTGGAAGACCTTTTTTTTGCCTTTGCCCTGAATTGGGAACGAATATGCCGAGCTTGTCGATTTTCTTTTTTCATCTCGGTTTCGTTGATATTTCAATTCCTTGCGATTGGCCTGGCACTGTCTGAACCACCTCTTGCAGTAGCCCTTCTCGCCCTGCTGTTGGTCGGTCTGCTGCACAAGGTTGTCCTCTCGAACGGGACTGCCTCTCTCGTCACTCCCTGACCGGAAAAGCTTGAAAAATTCCTTGTAGCCCCTATGGTGTGTGACCGCGCAGCATAGGTATTCTGCGTGCTACTTTTTTGCGCTCAGGAGAGGCTTAAATCGTGAGGAATGCATTGTGAGGAATACATCGTGAGTGATACCGATGGTCGAGAGACCTTGGGCTTCCAGACAGAGGTTCGACAATTGATGCAGCTGATGATCCATTCGCTGTATAGCAACAAGGAAATTTTTCTGCGTGAACTGATTTCCAACGCCTCGGATGCTGCGGACAGGTTGCGATTCCAGGCGCTGGCATCACCAGATCTGACCAAAGAAGACCCTGAACTGAAGATCAGGATCAGCTTCAATGTGGATGCCGGGACCATCACGGTAGCGGACAACGGCATCGGTATGTCGCGTGAGGAATTGATTGGCAATCTGGGCACGATTGCGCGATCCGGCACAGCAGAATTCCTGCAGCAGATGACCGGCGACCAGAAAAAAGACGCCAAGTTGATCGGCCAGTTCGGTGTCGGTTTTTATTCAGCATTTATCGTGGCCGACCGTGTCGAGGTGGTCTCACTAAAGGCCGGGCAGAGCGCCGATGCCGGCGTGCGATGGGAATCCGACGGGCAGGGTGAGTTTACGGTTGATAGCGCAAAGGACATCGAACGCGGCACCACCGTGACACTGCATATCAAGGAGGACGAAAAGGAATTCCTCGATTCATTCCGACTCGAATCGCTGATTCGAAAATACTCAGATCACATTGCGTTTCCGGTTCTGTTGTCGAACGAGACGGATGACGACAAAGAAGAGAAATCAGTCAATGCCGCGACCGCCTTGTGGACGCGTGGGCGCAAGGACGTAAGCGCCGACGAATACAAAGAATTCTACAAACACCTTGCACACGATTTCACTGATCCGCTGATCTGGAGCCACAACAAGGTTGAAGGAACAAGGGAATACACAAGCTTGCTGTTTATCCCGGCGACAGCACCGTTCGATCTTTGGAATCGTGAAGCGCCAAAAGGTCTCAAACTCTATGTTCAACGCGTGTTTATCATGGATGACGCCGAGCAATTTCTGCCGCTTTACCTGCGCTTCGTCCGGGGAGTTGTGGATTCGACGGATTTGCCATTGAATGTGTCCCGTGAAATGTTGCAGCAAGATCCCGACCTGGACGCGATGCGAGGAGCGTTGACGCGACGCGTGATCGACATGCTCAGCAAAATGGCCAGCAGCGATGCGGAAAATTACGCGAAGTTTTGGCTTGAGTTTGGACAGACAATCAAAGAGGGCGTCGTAGAAGACAAGCAAAATGCCGACAAGTTAATGAAGTTGCTGCGTTTCGCAACAACCCGGGCGGACTCTGATAAACAAGACCAGTCATTGCAGGACTACGTCTCCCGAATGGCCGACGGACAAGATAAAATCTACTACATTGTCGCTGAAAGTTACGCCTTGGCTACGGCCAGTCCACATCTCGAGCAACTTCGCGATAAAGGTCTTGAAGTGCTGCTATTGCATGACCGAATTGACCCGTGGATGGTCGATAGCCTGACAGAATTTGACGGCAAGAACTTTCAGGACGTCGGCAAAGGTCAGCTGTCGCTGCCTGAAGGCGATGGCGAGATGACGCAGGACGCAATAGATGATGAACACAAGCCGCTGCTGAAGAAAATTCGTAAGATACTTAAGGAAAAGGTCGAGAATGTTCAGGTCAGCCGGCGGTTGGTAGATTCACCGGCCTGTGTTGTGACGGCCGATCAGGATTTGGCACCACAGCTTCGACGCATGCTTGAGGCTTCCGGCCAGTCACTGCCCGAGTCCAAACCCGTTTTGGAAATCAACATTGACCATCCGCTGGTGCAGCGCCTGGCCGCGGAGGCTGATGAGAATCGCTTTAGCGAGCTGTCAAGAATAGTGCTCGATCACGCGCTACTGGCTGAAGGTGCACAGCTCGACAATCCTGCAGCTTATGTACGGCGCATGAATAAGTATTTGCTCGATATCGAGAGCGAGAGCCAGTCTCCCTGACAGACGGTCAATTCGGACTCAGGTTGGTCGGGCACTGCTGCGCATGTGCGGTACCACAAGGCTGCGTTCGATAAATCCGAACAGAATCTCGGTCAGGATAGCGAGACCGGCAGCGGGCAGGGCGCCCTGCAGGATCAGCCGTGTATCGTTCAGCGCAAGACCGGTTACGATCGGGTCGCCAAGACCGCCAGCACCGATAAAGGCGGCCAGGGTTGCCGTGCCGATGCAGATAACCGCTGCCGTGCGAATTCCGGCGATGACATGTGGCATGGCAAGCGGCATTAGCACATAGCGCATTTCCTGGGCTCGGGTCATTGCCATCGCAGCGGCGACCTGCCGGTAACTTTGTGGAATGGCCAGCATCGCGGTAACGGTGCTGCGCGCAATAGGCAGGAGCGAATAAAGAAATAGTGCGATGATTGCCGGAGTCTGGCCCACTCCGACCAGCGGAATCAGCAGTGCCAGCAATGCGATTGACGGAACAGTCTGCAGCAGCCCGGTAAAGTAGAGGAAGGCATCGGCCAGTCTCCTGTGCGGATAGACCGTCGCCGCAATGCCGACGCCGGTAACGATCGCGAATGCCAGCGCAATAGCCGTCAATTTCAAATGACGTTTAGTGTTTTTCAGCAAATTATCGACCAGCGTTGGCCCCTGATTGGTTGCCAGGATGAGTCCTTCATCGTGCAGGAATCCATTGGCAATATCGGCGTAACTCCGATCGGGATCGAGAACATTCAGGTTGAGTTCGCGTATGTACGCGTCGTCAATACGTCCACTCAGGGAAGCGAGAATCTGCACAATTTCCGGGTCAATCGCATCGTGTGTCAGGAACGCCGCGAGATATTCGGGAAAAAACTCAAGGTCGTCGTCAAGTAAGACCAGGTCTGACTGAACAATCTGACCGTCGGATGTATAGACAGCAATGATATCGACCTGACCGGCATTGATGGCCTCGTAGGCAATGGCGTGTTCGATGCCGTCTACGTCGAGGTGGAAGTTGTAGCGGGCCTGCAATCCCGGCCAGCCATCTTGTCGATTCAGAAATTCGTGCGGAAAAGCAATACGCAACGGCGGTGCATTTGCCAGGTCGGAGATTCGTCGCAGCGATAGTCGTTCCGCGGATTCTGTCGATGCCGCGATCGCGTATGAATTATTGAAACCAAGCGGATCCAGAAGTTGTAACCCGCGCTCTGCCAAAGCGTTCCGAATGTCGTTGAGCTCGGTCAATGACGGTTGCTCGAGAATAACTTCTGCAATCGTTCCGGTGTATTCCGGATAGAAATCGATCGCTTTGTTTTGCAATGCGTCATACGCGATCTTTGTGCCGTTCAAACCAAAGCGTCGGTCGACTTCGAACCCCTTGCTTTCCAGCAGCTGTGCGCTGGCTTCTGCGAGAATGTAACTCTCGGCAAAATTCTTGCTGCCGATGACCACCGGTTCGGCATTAGCGGTTTGGATAGTGGCGAGAATCAGGGCAAGTGCTAAAACTCTCACGGACCTGCCCCCGACAACCCGGTCATCAGGTCGCGAACGTAATCATTCGCAGGTTGGTCCAGCACTGTCTGTACACGATCAAATTGCTGCACGCCGCCGGAACGCATGACAACAATGAATTGGGAAAGCCGGATAGCTTCTTCCGGATCGTGCGTCACCAACACGGTTGAAATGGGTACTTTTTGCTGCAACTCCAGAAATTGTTCGTGAATGCTTCTGCGGGTCATCGTATCCAGCCCGGAAAAGGGTTCGTCGAGCAACAACAAGGCAGGGCGCAGCATCAGTGCGCGGCAGAGACCGGCTCGCTGCTGCTGGCCGCCGGATAATTGGTGCGGATATCGGTCCAGCACAGAATCCGGCAGATGCATCAGCGCCAGTAATTCTGCGAGGCGTTCATCTTGCCGGTCACGAGACCACTGACCGAGCACGGCCGGAAGCGTTACGTTCTCGCGGATTTTCATATGCGGCAGCAACGCCACGTCCTGAATCGCGTAACCGATGTTTCGCCGCAGCTCCCGTTGGTTCTCGGGCAAAATTTTGACACCGAGCGTCGTGACGGTGCCGCTATCTGCGTTTAGCAGGCCGATAATGACCTGGACCAGGCTTGATTTGCCGCTGCCACTCGCCCCGAGTACGGCCGTCGTTTGACCGACGGGGATGGCAAGTGACACGTTATCCAGCGCATTAACGCTTCCCCGCCGCAGGCAGACGTTAGTGAGTTCCGTTGCAAATTCAGGCATCTGCCGGTCTGTGGTTGATGTTGTGAGGATGATGGGCACCATACTGGGCGACCGCGAAATAGTAAAATATTGCGCTGTGAGCAAATGCTATGATTTATTGCAGAAAAGAGAGATACCAATGAGTACAGATAATGACGTTGACCTGAAACGTCGACTGACGAGTGAGCAGTTCGCAGTCACGCAGGAAAAGGGCACCGAACGGGCATTTAGCGGCGCGTACCTCGACCTCAAAGACGATGGGACTTATCGTTGCATTTGCTGCGCGGCAGAACTTTTCAGTTCCGGGCAAAAATTCGATTCAGGATCGGGCTGGCCAAGCTTCTGGCTTCCGCTTGCCGGCGACAATGTTCGCACGACGCGGGATGCCAGTCATGGCATGATTCGCACGGAAGTTTCCTGCAATCACTGCGATGCGCACCTCGGGCACGTGTTTGAAGACGGTCCGCAGCCCAGTGGCCTGCGCTATTGCATCAACTCAGCGTCTCTCGATTTCAAGAAAGAAGAGGCGTCTGACGTGGACGAATCCAATTAAAAACGAACACTACAAATGAAGGCAAAATCAATGCGAAAAATCCAAGCCGTTATTCTCCTGGCAAGTGCCAGCCTGTTTGCCGCTTGTGGCGG